>NZ_QUIH01000019.1:352-584 GCF_003479985.1 Clostridium sp. AM43-3BH | reverse complement strand
ACCAGCCTGTGTGGGATATGCTTCCCCGGCGATGTAGCGCCATGACTTTTGGCAGGGATGTGGAGGAACCCTGACCGAAACGAGCGTACCAAAGGGAGCGATACGCCGCTGTGAGATTCAGGGGAGGAACGACACCGGGGAGAACTGGCGAACTGACACCGAAATGATACCGAAACACGACAATCTGATAGGGGGATAGTCTACCCTATCGCTGATACTTCGGGAGATTTTA
>NZ_QUIH01000019.1:0-238 GCF_003479985.1 Clostridium sp. AM43-3BH | reverse complement strand
ACAATATGCCGAGAATGAGCAAAAAGAGGAAGCATGAGCTTTCTTTTTACCTCAATGACCGGGGGCGTGTCACTTACAACGAATTATGCCGGAAATGCCAGCATGGGTGCAAGCAGAGCTTCCGGGCGGTTGTGATTGACTGCCCCCGTTATTTATCCAAACGATCAAAGAAAAAGGAGGAACACACCGAATGAATTTTGAATTTATGACGATAGACACACCATTGCCGCCCTGTATG
>NZ_QUIH01000018.1:0-913 GCF_003479985.1 Clostridium sp. AM43-3BH | reverse complement strand
TGAAGGATGAAAGATAGAGAGTAGAAGAAATTCAGTGTGCAGTTTTGAAGGTATATAAAGAAGACCGTTGTACAGAAATGTATGACGGTTTTTTGTGTAATAGGGAATTCCAAGGAATTTCCTATTACACACTCTTTTAGATTAAAAAATTATAAACGAAGTAGTCTCTAAAAGAGCATTTCCCCCTTACCCCATAAATTTGTTGATTTTTAAATTTATGCAGCTGATTTTATTTTCATCACATTCAGCTTTGACAGATATTCCTTAAGTTTTTCATAATGGCGCTGCTGGACTGACTTTCGATGTCCTTTACCGGCGACAAACGTTGTTTCATCCAACTGCCAGATTTCTGCGTATTTCGATGCGGCTTCCTTTAAGTATTCTGGCGAGTATTCTGTATTAATACTGAACTTTATCCCCGTGTATTGAAGCTCAAGATTAATTTCCTGAAACAGGGAAGTGAGCTTCTCAAATAGGCGGTATCTGGATTTTTCAGTCGCTTTCTTCCATATCCATGATTAAAATTATATATTATGTACAGTTTTGAAAAATGGCACGCCGCAATCTCGTTACTGTAGTGTTTGGAAAGAGAAGAGAGCAAATAAATCAGCGGCATTTCCGCAAGAAGGATCAAAATAAGCTGGTGGGAATGCTGCTGATTTTTTAATCTAGTATGTGTGAAATAAATAGAAATGATAAAATATTCTAAAAAATCACAACAAAATAAAAAGAATAACAAATATAGAAAAATCGTTGACAATCCTTGGAAACTCTGGTATCATAACATACGTCCTTGAGACAAGGGCAAATCAATCGAAGAAATAAGAGCGGAAACGCAAACGGGTTTCTAAGAGAGATTAAAAATAAAATAAAAAAGTTGTTGACAAAGTCAATTGCTTATGATAATATAAAT
>NZ_QUIH01000017.1:0-1605 GCF_003479985.1 Clostridium sp. AM43-3BH | reverse complement strand
CAGACTGTAGACAAAGCCCTGCTTTTGCAGGGTTTTGCTATTGTTGGAACCGCTTTTCTGATATAATAAATATCAGAAGGGCGGTGTTTTTTATGATGACGAAAAATGCAGATAAAAAAAGAGAACAAATGATGATGTTTTCCATGGATGACATGGTACCTCAAAACCATATGCTGCGATTAATTGATAGGGCAATCAATTGGAATTTTATTTATGATCTGGTTGAAGAAAAATACTGTCCGGATAACGGCCGTCCCAGTATGGATCCCGTCATGCTGATAAAGATACCATTCATTCAGTATCTCTATGGGATAAAAAGCATGCGTCAGACCATGAAAGAGATTGAGGTAAACGTTGCATACCGCTGGTTTCTCGGACTAGACATGTTAGATCCAGTACCTCATTTTTCTACATTTGGAAAGAATTATACCCGCCGTTTCAAAGATACAGACCTTTTTGAGCAGATCTTTTCAAAGATTTTGGAAGATTGTATGAAATATAAGCTTGTAAATACAGAACAGATCTTCGTGGATGCAACACATGTAAAAGCCTGTGCAAACAGTAAAAAAATGCGTAAGCGGGTTGCACACGAACAGGCTCTCTGGTATGAAGAGGAATTAAATAAAGAGATTGAAAAAGATCGTCTGGCACATGGAAAAAAGCCATTGAAGAAAAAAGATGATAACCAGCCACCTGCATCCGGTGGAACCGGAAATGATAAGGATTCTATATCTGAAGAACTTCCTGAAGATGTGAAAACACAAAAATGCAGCATCAGCGATCCGGAAAGTGGATGGTTTCGAAAGGGTGAACATAAACACGTTTTTGCATATGCTGTAGAAACTGCCTGTGATAAACATGGCTGGATCCTTGGATATACAGTACATCCTGGTAATGAGAATGACAGTCGTACTTTTAAGGCATTATACGATAAGATATCTAAACTGAATCCGCAGATGGTAGTTGCAGATGCAGGATATAAAACTCCGGCAATCGCCCATCAGCTGTTGGAAGATGGAATTCAACCACTGTTTCCGTATACCCGTCCCAAGACCAAAGAAGGCTTTTTCGGAAAACACGAATTCGCATATGATGAATACTATGATTGTTATATATGTCCGGGAGCACATATATTGACATACAGTACAACAAACAGAAGTGGATATAAAGAGTATAAAAGTTGCGGTGAACATTGTGCTGAATGCCAATATCTTTCAAAATGCACAGAAAGTAAGGATCATGTAAAAATGATCACACGTCATGTATGGGAAGAATATATGGAAGTGGCAGAAGACATTCGGCACACGATAGGAAACAGACAGATCTATCAGTTAAGAAAAGAAACCATAGAGAGGATATTCGGTACAGCGAAAGAACAGCATGGATTTCGATATACGCAATATGTAGGAAAGGCACGGATGGAGATGAAAGCCGGGCTTACCTTTGCATGCATGAATCTGAAAAAACTGGCAAAGATTCTGGAAAAACGAGGCTGGAATACAGCCACTTTTTTATATTTTGAGCTAAGAACAAGAATAAAATCAAAATTTAAAGAAAAATGGTACTGGGCATAACACCCAGCACCAAGTTTGTCTACAGTCTGAG
>NZ_QUIH01000016.1:2640-2909 GCF_003479985.1 Clostridium sp. AM43-3BH | reverse complement strand
TTAAGACCTGTGAAGCCATCGTCCTGATAGACTGCCACAACCTCCCATCCCTGCTTTTCGCAGTATTTTTCCAGCATATCACGCTGGTTTGCGATACTGGCACTTTCGCCTTGCAGGTCATCGTCCTTTGACAGTCTGCAATAGACCGCTGCACGATAACCCCCGGCAAGTGCCGAACCGATTGTTCTGTATTCCATTTCGTTCATCATAGCCATTTACCCACACAATCCAGACGGTATCTGGCTCTTTTGAACCTCATCTTCATTATA
>NZ_QUIH01000016.1:0-2630 GCF_003479985.1 Clostridium sp. AM43-3BH | reverse complement strand
AATCCAGACGGTATCTGGCTCTTTTGAACCTCATCTTCATTATACTTCAAATCTTTCTTTTTAGCAAGATATTCTTTCGTATTTGTCTTAGCGTATTTCTGGGAAATCAGGCTGACGAACACATCGGTTGCGTCCAGCTCCCCGTCAAACACCGTTGTAACATGAATCTCTGTTTTGTTTTTTGCCATAGGCAGTTATCCTCCATACATGAAAATAGCCAGACAGAGGGTGTCGGCAACGAAGTCCGGCAACGGGCTTCAAAAGACCTTGCAAACAATCTCAATCTGGCGATGGTTACTATTTATACTTTTCTTTTATTTTTCTGTTGTTTTGGTTGTCATAGGGGAGAAAAGCCCGGAAATAAGGGATTTTCCCCGGCAACCGGCTCGGCAACGGGATAGCAACAGGGGGTGCAACGGGCTGTCATTTTCAGAATGGAAGCTCCATCTGTTCTGAGACCTCCACAAAACCGTCCCTCGTTTTTTCAGACGGGTTGCATAAGTCCGTTGCCGGGTTTTCACGCTCCCAGCCCTTTTGTCTGCCATATTCGGAAAACATTCTTGGGTTCGGGAAGTACCGCCAGCCGGAAATACACTGATTCATAATCTCGTTGATTTCCCGGATTTCCCATTGCTTCGGCTCGTCAAAGGCATGGTTTAAGGCTTCCTTGTAGAGCTGCTTGGAACAGACCATGCTCCCGGTGTACTTATCAAGATACGCCTGTATCATCCCGGCTTTGGTGTCCTCCGGCATAAAATCCCGCTGGTCTTCTTTGAGATACCGCTGCATGGCGGGGCTGAAAGCCAGCTTGAACCTGCCGCTTCGGTAAATCTCCATCGCTTCCGCCCACATCTGCTCGATATAGGCTCTGGAAGCAGCTTCGTCCTCCAAAATGTGAACCTCGGCTTGCTCCGGGTACACCATGACGGGGATAAAGCGGCGGTTGCCGGAACGGTCAAGGGGCAGGAAGTCAAGGGCATTGGAAGTGCCGCCAAACACGCACTGACGGGGGCGGTCTGCCGGGTGGGTTTCATAGGGTATCTTGTAAACCTCTTTCTGTCGGCTTAAAAATGACTTGATTTCCTCAATGCTCTTGGCGTTGGCGGTTGCCATCATTTCCGACATTTCGATAATCCAGTGACCTTGCAGCTTGCGGTACACATTGTCATCGTCCAGCTTCCGCAAATCATCGGAGAACCACTCGTCCCGGACTGCCAGCAGCCGGAAGAAGGTGGACTTTCCAGCCCCCTGACCGCCTACCAGACAGAGCATGATTTCAAACTTGCACCCCGGCTGAAAGGCTCGTGAGATTGCACCCAGCAGGAACAGCTTCAATGCTTCATAGGTGTAATCGTCTGCGTCAGCCCCCAGAAAGTGCCGCAGGCAGAAACGGATTCGTTCCGTCCCGTCCCACACAAGGGTATTGAGATAGTCCCGGATGGGATGGTACTTGTTTTCATTCGCCACAATCCCGATGGCGTTATCAATCTTCTTCTCATTGGTAAGCCCGTAGGTTTCTTCCAGATAGAGAAGCAGATACTTCATGTCCGTATCGTTCAGGGCGGTGCTTTCCCTGTGGAAGCCGATGGGCTTTATGATGTCCTTGCGGTCGGTCAGGATGTTGTATGCGATAGCCCCGGAAAGCAGCGGGTCACGCTGGAATACGGTCAGGCAGTTCCGTATGCTCTGACGGACACCGCCTTTCTCGGTAGTTTCCAGCCCCGCCTTGATTTCCTCAACGCTCTGGGGCGGCTGCATGGCGTTCATGGTGTTTTTTAGTTCTTGCTGCGTCTGCGGCTGCAAGCTCTGCCATTCGCTGTTCAAGCTGTATCACATCCTTTCCGTAGTCCGTAATCAAAGCCGCTTTTTCCTCTGTTTCCCCGAACAGCAGCACATCCAGCAGATATTCCACTTGGTCTTGCTTCTGTAAGGCTTCCACAAACCGGGGATGAAAGATTTCCTCTGGGGAGTGCGGGGCATATTCCTTTCTCCACACTCGGAGTAGGTGGAGATAATCGGCAAGGATACGGAAGCAATGGTTTTTTGCTTCCTGAAACTGTTCCTCCGGGGATTTCTGCCGGGACTTGGGCTTTTTTGCCTTTCCCGGCGGTTTCCAGTCCTCATAGGAAAGCCCGAAGTCCTGTGCCAGTTGTACGGCGGCTTCTTTCTTTCCCAGCCCATACAGGGCGGCGGCAAAATCAATCACATCCCCATCCGCACCGCAGCCGAAGCAGTGGTAACGCCGATCCAGCTTCATGCTTGGGGTTTTATCGTGATGGAACGGGCAGCAAGCCATCCCGTTCCGACCTACATGGATTCCATAATGCTCCGCAGCCTGTCTTGTTGTGACGGACTGCTTCACAGCTTCAAATACATTCAAATCTATCCCTCCTTGAAAACAAAAAAGCACCTGACATTCTCTGATTGAAAATGGCAAGTGCCTGTTAAAGTTCCATATCCTGTTGTTTGTGTTTCGTCTGTGCTGGGACAGTTCTTTGTGCTTTTTTCTCGTCAGCCTTATCCTGCAAGACTTCCTTGATGGGCTGCTTCTTGGGCGGCTCTTTGCTTTCCTCTGTGCCGGGGGTGGCTTTCTGTACCCAGTAGCGGATATCCCGCAGCTTCTTCAAATC
>NZ_QUIH01000015.1:0-4124 GCF_003479985.1 Clostridium sp. AM43-3BH | reverse complement strand
TTCTTACAAATATGCGCGAGTGGCTCAGTTGGTGGAGCGCGACCTTGCCAAGGTCGAGGTCGCGGGTTCGAGTCCCGTCTCGCGCTCTTTTTTATTATTGCGGAAGCTTTGATTCATCAGGGTTTCCGCTTTTTTGCATTTTCATTTTTATGTAGACAGTTGTAGACACCTGAAGACAATATATACGCTTACAGACTGTTTAAAAGCAATTTGTTGGAATAAATGTATCGTAGAATAAAAGGAGGAAACCAAATGAGCAAAGTATTAATTCTAAACGGAAGTCCACGTGTGAACGGCAACACATCCATTGCCATCCGGGAAATGGAGAATGTATTTCGAAATAGTGGGGTAGAGGTAACAACCATACAGATTGGAAATAAAGATATCCGGGGCTGTATTGCCTGTAACCAGTGCAGCGAAATTGGAAAATGTGTGTTTGATGATATCGTAAATGAGCTGGCACCTCTCTTTGAGGCGGCGGATGGTCTGGTGATTGCCAGTCCGGTCTACTATGCATCGGCTAATGCGACGCTGATTGCCTGTCTTGACCGCTTGTTTTACAGCACGTCCTTTGATAAGAGCATGAAGGTGGGTGCCAGTGTAGTCTGTGCACGCAGAGGCGGCTGCTCAGCGACTTTTGATGAATTGAACAAATTTTTTACCATCAGCAATATGCCGATCGCATCCAGCAGATACTGGAACAGTATTCACGGCTGTGAGAAAGGGGAGGCAGAGATGGATGAGGAAGGCAAGCAGACGATGCGGATGCTTGCAAAGAATATGACATTTCTTATGAAGTCCATCGAGCTTGGCAAGAAAGAATATGGTCTTCCGGAACAGGAGGAGCGGACGGCGACGAATTTTATTCGGTAAGTTTAAGGGAATCAGAGCATTTTTGATAATGTAGTCCATGCGCCGGCTGGATGGAGATACGATTTCGAAAATGAGATCGGGAGCGCCGGAACAGCCGCGGTCGGTCAATTTATTCGGCTCACAGATAAGAGAGATATCAGGCTCAACCTAATCTTTATCATCCGAATCCAGATTGACGGCGAAAGGAGGCGGATAAACGCGGCATTTTCCGCCGTTGGACTCGATATAATTTCTAAGAAGGCGGGAAATCTGGTAGGAAATTTCCTGATGAATCCGGCTCGGATGTGCCATATTATAAAATTGCCCGTCGATCAGCTCTGCACGCTGCCCGTCGGGCAAATTCCAGTAATCTTTTAAATATAGGTATACCTATAGCTAAAAGTATATTACAGGAAGAAATTATTTTCAATCATCCGTACGTATTCGCAACCAATCCCAGATAACCTCAGCGTCGTATCCGGTCATATGGATAATGATGACCTGATGATCGCGAACCGTCTCATACGGAAGTTTACTGGAACCGTCATGCATCCATCACAGGAAAAGGCTGTGTATGAGGGGAGATTCCCGGGGGATTTTGAGCGGAAATATGGTTGGATGGCAAAAGTTCACGCGCCATTTGGATAAAATCCTGCATGACAGGAGACAGAAACTTGCTCTGATGCCACGCCAGATGAACGGTATTTTGAAAAGAAAAATCCGAAAAATAGATCCGGGAAATGGTACTGAGTCTCAGCTCAGCTTCGAGCATAGCGCTTGGCAGAATTGTGACGCCAAGCCCCAGGCGGACGGCTTCGAGAATGGCCTCTTGTGAGGTACTTTCCCAGGCAGGGGTGACCTCACAGCCGGTCTGGCGGATGGCATTTTGAAATACTTCATAGGAGGTGCTGCCGACTTCGCGGAAGAGTAGCGGTTGTTTCATAAATGTATTGATGGAAACGGTTTTCCCTGCCATCGGGTGTCCCGGCGCGCAGATGGCGGTGTAGTGTTCCTGAAACAGGGGAGTCAGGGCAATCTGTTCGGAGTGGATGGTTCCGCCGACGATTGCAAGATCTAGCGCCCCATTTAAGAGCATGGCTTCGGTCTGTGCGGTCGTCTGTATATGGACCTGCGTGTGCACCTGGGGATATGTCTCTTGAAATAGCTGCATGAAACGTGGCAGATAGGAAATCCCCACGTTGGTGCTGGCACCGATGCGAAGAACTCCGCTGATTCCGGAATTGGAAAATGCCAGTTCCATTTCATCGTACATCTGGATAAAATGGCGTGCATAGTCGAGAAAACGCCGCCCTTCGCCGGTAATTCGCAGACGCTGGTTGATCCGGTCGAAAAATAATGTTCCGTAGTGTTCTTCGAGCTCCCGGACGGCGGTGCTGACGGTTGGCTGCGTCAGGTAGAGATTGCGTGCCGCCTGTGTAATGCTTCCGGCGGATGCTACTTCGATAAAAATTCGGAAATGCCGCAGTGTCATGAAAACTCCTTTCCTGAATGTTTCATAAGGAGTGGGAAACATTCGTATCTGTGTGTTTGTCCTGCTTTTTGCCTGCCGTCAGAAAGGTTATTTTTGACGGCGCTGCTTTTATAGACGATCATAGATGTTTTGATAAGAACTATATATAAATTATAGTAATTTTAAAATGAATTGGCAAGTGTTATAATGGGCACAGAAAAAGGAATGTTGTTTTGCATGAAGGAGAACTGGGAGAGACAAAAGATAAAATAGAAAAAGGGGGAATGGCAGATGAAACAGAAGCATCAACTGCTGGTTTTATTTTTAAAAACACTTTATATCAGCGCATTTACATTCGGGGGCGGTTTTGTCATTGTGACATTTATGAAGAAGTGTTTCGTGGATGAGCTTCACTGGATTGATGAACAGGAAATGCTTGATTTTACCGCACTGGCACAGTCCTGTCCGGGTGCGATTGCGGTAAATGGGGCAATTTTGGTTGGCTGGAAAGTATATGGGTTTGCCGGAATGGTGGTGGCAGTCATCGGAACGATTCTTCCGCCGATGGCGATTCTGGCGGTTTTATCCGTCTGTTACGCCGCGTTTGCGTCGAACGTCTGGGTGGCAGCAGCACTAGAGGGAATGCGAGTCGGCGTGGCGGCTGTGATTCTGGATGTTTCCTGTGGGCTGGGAGTGAATGTTCTGAAGGGAAAAAAGCTGTATTCAATTGCAATCATGGTAATTGCGTTCCTGGCTGATTTTGTGCTGGATGTGAATGTAATCTATATCATTGCGGCGGGTATTCTGGCGGGAACGATTCGATTTATCTGGATGAGAAAACGTGAGCAGACGACCGGTGCGGTATAGAGGGGGAGAATAGATATGATCTATATACAATTATTTTTGAGCTTTCTGCAGATAGGGCTTTTCAGCGTGGGCGGCGGCTACGCGGCGATTCCACTGGTACAGAGCCTGATTGTGGAACGACAGGGATGGATCACGATGACGGAGTTTACGAATCTTATCACGATCGCGGAAATGACGCCGGGACCGATTGCGGTCAATTCAGCAACCTTTGTCGGAATTCGGATAGCGGGACTTCCGGGGGCGGTTGCGGCAACCTGGGGATGTATTTTCCCATCTTGTATCATTGTATCGGTATTGGCATACATATATCGGCGTTACCGTGGCGGCTCTGCGATGGGAAGTATTTTAGGCAGTCTTCGCCCAGCGGTAGTGGCGCTGATCGCAGGTGCCGGACTTTCGATGCTACTGGCAGCAGTTCTTCCAGAGATAAATGGGGAGAGGATGATCCAGTGGGGCAGTCTGGTTCTTTTTTCGGCAGCTTTTATAGCGCTCCGCAAATGGAAACTGAACCCAATTCTTGTGATGTGGGTCTGCGGCGGCGTCAGCCTGGCAGTTAAATTGATTGAGAGGTAGTATAGGAATAGGTAATAGATATAAATGAGAGTGTAGATGGAGATTGAAAGCGGTATTTATGAATGGATGGAAATGGCATCGGATTCTTTTGATTCGATGCCATTTCTGGGATTAGGGGAAATAGATGCATAGACTTCAAATGGTTAGAATATTCTAAAAAATCACAACAAAATAAAAAGAATAACAAATATAGAAAAAACGTTGACAATCCTTGGAAACTCTGGTATCATAACATACGTCCTTGAGACAAGGGCGAATCAATCGAAGAAATAAGAGCGGAAACGCAAATGGGTTTCTGAGAAAGATTAAAAATAAAATAAAAAAGTTGTTGACAAAGTCAATTGCTTATGATAATATAAAT
>NZ_QUIH01000014.1:15220-15520 GCF_003479985.1 Clostridium sp. AM43-3BH | reverse complement strand
TAGCCGGTAAGATACAGGATACTCCACAGATTATCTTCGGAGGAATGGAGGTAATCATAAGTCAGATTTTCCTCCACATGCTGGAATAATCTCTCGGAATCTTTAAGCCAGTAAATATAAGGCTTTCAGATTCCTTTTTTATTAAAATCCCCCACTTTTTTTGTCAAAAACACTTGACAAATCTATCGAAAAATGCGGCGCTTCGCGCCCTTATTTATAAGACATATTTTTTCGATTGGAGGCGATTTTATTTGTTACCTGTTAACTGCTGCAGTCATTCCGACTACCAAAACTTTGTAG
>NZ_QUIH01000014.1:0-15210 GCF_003479985.1 Clostridium sp. AM43-3BH | reverse complement strand
TTTTTTCGATTGGAGGCGATTTTATTTGTTACCTGTTAACTGCTGCAGTCATTCCGACTACCAAAACTTTGTAGTCAAAAATTTACGTAAATATTATCCTAACCCTGATTCCATAGCCCGCTCTACATGGGACATCATTGACCGTTTTTGGAATCTTGACCTTTCCTACACCAATGAAAAGCTTAAAAACAGATATTCTGTCTGTGGATCTAAGCCAAGAACTCCTTCCTGCATGCACCGCTCCTACCTGCTGTCTCTGGATTTTAAAGTTACCTCCCTCACTGAGTGGGCTGCACAACTAAAAATTAATCCTCTTTATGCTATTCTCAGTGGTTTTGAATTCGGTGATACTCCCGGTGTTGGTACTTTCTATGATTTTTTGAACCATCTCTGGGATTCTGATGAAGACAACATGACACCTCATATACATCCCATTAAGGTCACCGTTAAAAAGCCTTCTACAAAAGGAGCTAAAGCTAAATCTGTTGAAAAGGTATCTGTTGAGCAGCTCTTACAGGAACTGGAAGACACTTCTTTCTCCATTTCTGAACAGCCTTATGGCTCTCTGTTTGACCTTTATAATCAGGAATTCCTACAGCAGTCTGTTTCTAAAGGACTTATTAATCCCCATGCACTGGCTCTCGCCGGCGATGGTACTCCTTTTGTTACTTCTGCAAGAGAACGAAAGCATCGTGTTTGTGATTGTGCCTCTAAAGGTATCAATGACTGTTCCTGTAACCGTCACTTTTCCCAGCCTGATTGCGACATCGGATGGGATTCATCCCGTTCCTGTTTTTATCATGGATACGATTTATACATGCTGGTTGCTTCTGATTCAGAAAGCGATCTTCCTGTTTTTCCTTTGCTAAATCCTGCCTCAAGACATGATTCCCACGGATTTCTGCATGCCTTTTTCAGAATGAAAAGTTTTCTTCCTGATTTTCATGTCAAAAAGCTGCTTCTTGATTCTGCACATGATGCCATGCCTGTTTATAAATACTGTAAACGAAAAGGTATTACTCCTTTTATTGACCTGAATGAAAAACGGGGTATTAAAGCCAAATATAAAAATGACTTTACCATTGGCAAGGATGGGGTTCCTGTTTGTAAAGAAGGTCATCGAATGAATCATGACGGTTCAGAACCTTCTAAAAACAGAATTAAATTTCGCTGTCCTCTTGCAAGCAGAAAATACGGTTGTTCCTGTGAGCACCCTTGCTCTGATTCCAAATATAGAAGAACAGTTCACCTTGCCACAAAGGACAATCCACGATTAATCAACATACCACCGCGTGACAGTGACGAATGGAAAACGGAATTTAATGCAAGAACTTCTGCAGAACGTTCCAACAAACGTGAGAAATATGATTTTTTATTAGAAAACGGCAGACACCGCTCTAGTAAGATGTGGTACTGCCGCCTCTATAACATCATGATGCTGCAACATCTTGATGCATGGGATTTGCCCTATAAATCCACCCTAAGAAAGTTGATTTTAGAAGCGGCATAATCCTTTAGTTATTATACACCTTTTTTAGGCATAGCGACAGTTATGTCTGTTTCTCATGCTCATTTTTATTCATTTCGAATAATATTCACTTTTCAATGTTCATCACCAGCTGTGCTGGATATAATCACTCCGGATTCCGATAGATTATTTGTTCCTGTAGCAGACAGAGAACAAGTTTTCTCCGTATACAGGCTACATACTTTATACGTATTTAAAAGAGGAAAAATAACAAAAAAGTGTAAGCGCTGGAACGTTTACATTAAAAAACATGAAGAAATCGTAAGTCTTCTCGAAATCCTAGAACAATTCAAGCCTATCAAAATAACATTCAGAATATGTTATTGGGGCAGATAAGACCCCGAAACTATGATATTGTTACCATCTTACATTTAATACACTTTACTGCAATTCGTATAAATATTTGTAAATTCCTCCTTCAGATAAAAGCTGAGTATGACTTCCTTGCTGAACAATTTCTCCATCTTCCAGCACAAAAATCCTATCTATATTTTGAACAAAATTTCCAAATTTATGTGCAATAATTATTCCAAGCTTTTCATATAAAATTTTTTTATATAATTGTGCAATATAATATTCTGAAATTGCATCTAGCGCTGCATTCGGTTCATCAAGTATATAAACATCCGCATTTTTAATAAATGCCCGACATAATGCTACTTTCTGCCATTGCCCTATAGATATCTGCTTTCCTTCATCAAACCAATAGCCCAACTGTGTTTCCAAGTTATTAGGTGCTCTTTCGATTAATGACAAAATGTCAAATTCTCTTGCTATTTCCATTATATAGCTATCAGCATGAAGTAAATCTAAATTTCCATAAGCGATATTTTCTCTAATAGATGCCTCATATTTCCCAAAATCTTGAAAAAGAGCACCTAACCTTTCTCTGTAACTCTCTTTATCTAAAGTCTTCAAATTTAATCCATTAATAAAAATTTCTCCCTCATAGTCATCATAAAACCCCATTAAAATGTTTGCTAGTGTCGTTTTTCCGCTTCCATTCTTGCCTAAGATTGCATATGTACATCCTCTTTTCAATTCCAAATTAATATTTTTTAACACGTATCTTCCATTATCATTATATCGATAACTTAGATCAATTACTTTAATATTTTCAATAAGATCTATTTCTTTTCCATCGTTTTTTACCGAAGTCTCTTTTTTTAATAATAGAAATAATTGATCCAAATATAAACTTTGCTTTTCAATCTCTGCAAAATTATTTAACGTTGTCTGGATATTAGATTTAGTTTGCATTACAGCTCTAGTATAAGTAACAACATCTCCAAGTAAGATAACTCCCACTACACCGTTATAAATAATATAACCAAATATTAAACCATCCAAAATTTGTTCTATAATACCAAGAGCCACAATTTTTTGTTTAGATTCTTTTAAAATCTGAATATCCTGATTCATAAATATCTTTCTATTCAAATCAAATTTATTTAGAAAATAATCATATAATTTATATAGCCTCATTTCTTTGTTATAATTTCCATTTGTTATTAAATAGCTATAGTACCATGTTCTTCTTTCTTCATTTGTTCTTGCAATAAGAATATTAAACTGCTTTAAATTAATTTTTTTCAAAATAATGTATTTAATTAATGGTATCATCAAAACAAAGAAGAGTAACCAAGCTTTGAAATTCAATAACAGCGCCAAATAGGAAACTACTGTGATAGTAGTTCCAAAAACAGATACAACCAAATTAAAATAAGTAGTTATCTTCCCCTCACTTTCACTCTGAGCCCTTTGAATTATGTTATATGTTTCACTATCTTCATACTCCTTTAATGTCAAACTGCCAGCTTTTTTTAATACTTCTTTTTTTACATATAAATTTATTAATAAACTATATTTAGAGATAAGATATCCAAAAAAAGCTGTTAAAATTGTTTGTATTAGATCCAACGCTATATAAAAAATTATATAAAAAATTAAACTTTGATAATTAGTTTTTCCTGATTGCATCATGTTTAAAATAAATTGCATAATTGTCAAAGAAGTTACCGGATACAAACTATTGATTATCATAGATATAAATGTTATTACGATATATTTCGGTTCTATTTTCCATATTATTTCTATAGAATTAACGAAATTCGCACAAATATCTGTTTTATGTTCTTTCATGTTTATCATTACCTATCAACAATCTTTCAAATGATTTTCCCATAATTATTATATATCATCTGTCTTCTCCTAAATTTTTGCCTCATGTCTCTAACATCAAATAGCCCCATCTATTTGAGTTAATTATGAGTAAATCACTATACTTTATTTATCCTTTTACTAATATATTATATATCACTATAAACTGCATAAAAACACAAATAAAAAATAAACAAGAAACCACTCTGTACTAAATATTTCTTTATATTTTTCTTTGTCTTTTTTTATAGTAGCTAAATCAAATCGATTTATATAGTATTTATGAGTTTGAATCTTAAAAGCTTTTATGATAACAATTAATAAAACTAATAAGCCCGCATATAAAACTAAAATTTTTGAATACGATAGTCGGCTTATGTTTTCAATTAGACTGGCAGTATTTATAATTATATGCAACATTATTGAACTCTTCAAGTTATTCGTAACAACATAAATAATACCTAAAAACACACCTGCAAATATAACATATAGACTACTTTTAAAATGACCCATTGCAAAAACAACCGCAGAAACAATAATTGCAAATTCGTCTCCATCCTTTCTTAATTGTTCTAGTAAAATTCCCCGATAAATTATTTCCTCAATAATTGGTCCTAATATTGCATACGAGAATGCATCTAACGTTGTAAGCTTGATATTAGGATTATTAATTAAAAAACTTTTCAACAATGGTATCTGCACCGCAACATAACCGATTAACCTATATAATACCCCAAAATATACAATTAATAGAACTATACTTACACGTAATATGTTTGTTTTTCTTTTAGTAGTATCAAATTTTAGAATCATATTTTTACATATAAAAATAATTGGTAGTAAATTCACTATAATCATCCAGAGCACTGAAATCAAAATCTGACTGTCTATTCTCAAATATTGAAATAATTTTATTGGTATAAAGGCTGTTAAATGAAATAACAAACAAAAAACACAAACCATGTTCACAATTCTTTTTTCTTGATTACCCATATCCGTCTTGCATGATAATTATAGATGTAAATTACCACGCTTCCCTTTCTTTTATATTATAACACTTTGGACTTTTTAATTTTATATAGATTGTGACTGCTTTATAAAAATATATTGTTGTTGACTTTATATAAATTATTTATCACTTTATTATCAAAGCCTTTTCGGAAACATTCCCCCCCTATGCATCCATTGTCTCGCCGGTAGCGGAATCCTGTCGCTTCTAAACCATAGAAGGTTGACTGCCAGCTACTAAACAGTTAGATTAACTTTTACTAAAAATATTGATACAATCCCCACTATAACAGTTAATCTAACATCAGTAATTTATAAAATTTAGCATCTGGTTTTATAAATGATAACATAGTCAATGCAATCCCAGCTACCCCTTGTAAAAATGACATATCCATTTCATCGAAAAATTTATCACTTTTTGACTCATATTCAACTATAATTTTGTCTATACCTTCTGTTACTGTTCGTATAAATTCACTATCATCCCATTTTAAAGAATTTATGATAGCCAAGACACTAGCATATCCATGACATAATATAGATGAATTGAGATGAAAATTCGACCATGGTTGCAACAGTATTTTTTTCAAATCATCTTGATAAATTAATTCGCTTTTTTTGTCATTCATATAACTTGCTGCCTTTATAAGGCCTCTTGCAATACCAATGTTTCCATAACACCATCCCGCTCTATTTTCTCTTATATCACCATTGAATTTATTCTCAATAAAATCTTCATATTTTAACTGAGTAGGCCAAATTGGAATTCCATTATCATAACGTTTGAATATATCATAAATATCAAAAAGTTTTTTTATTGCATCTTCTATCCCTTTAACCCTATAACCCACATTATATGCTTTGCATAAAGAAACTAAAGGACCTACCATTCCATGAGCAACGCCAAAATTTAAATTACCATTCGGAAATGATATTTTTTCATCTTCTCTAAACTGTTCCTCACAAGATATATGTAAATTAATTACGAGTCTATCATTATAATAATGGTTTTCTGTCAAATAAATCAAATATTGTATTATTATTTCAATCTCCTTTTTTTCACTTTTACTCCATTGAAAATCTAAAAGATAATATAGATTCCCCGACAATCCATATACCAAATCGTAATCCTTTGCATTAGTTTGTTTCTTTTGTATTAAATAATTCGCTGCCTTTGTACTAGATATTTGCAAAAAAGTTTTTAAAAGAGATCTGAAAAAACCTTGAAGATGCCCTGTTTCTTCTGAGTAACGTTGCACAATAAATGTTTGAAACCCCAAACCACTTATAATTCCTAAAAATTGTTCTGAAATCCCATTCCGTTCAATGCTTTCTTTTATATCATGACATAGACGATATCCAATATCGTCCCAAATTTCTTTTTCTTTAATATATGGATAAACTTCGGTTAACACTAATAAAAAATCAGAAGCAAACAAAGGTCTTAGTTTTCCTGTCAAACATACTCTTAAATAATTTTCTATAACGTTTATTGCAAATTTATATTCTCTTTTATTTAATATATCTCCTTGCTCAACTTTAATAATATTATTTTTGTCAACACTAAAATCATCCTTAACAAGATTTAATTTATTCTTTTTTCTTATTTCACAAGCATATTCAAAAAAATCCTCACAATTATTTACAAAATTACTATTCCAATATTTTCTTTCATAATAAGCTCCATAATTACGAAAATATTTCCTCCATCTAAAAAAAGATTCTTCTAATTCAATTGATGAATAACCATAATTTAATTTATATTCATATAATATTTGTTGAGCCACATAATGTGTAAAATCATTTTGATTTTTCTTCTCTAAATCTATCCATATAAAATTGGCCAAATTTTTCATTCCTAACGATATCTGAACATTCTTCAAATATTCACTAACATATTCGCTTCCACTATTGCTGGCAGTAGTTAATGTGTATCCGAATTTACCTGCAAATTTAAGAAGATGACAATCTAAACACAATCTATCTATAAAACTCTTCATTACTCCCGAAACATTATTTACATAAACTGGTGACGCAAAGAATACTATGTCCACTTTTTGAATTTTATTTATTATCGCTTCCATGTTATCCTTATTTTGCAGTTGGCATCTACCGGTTTTAAAGCATGTTGAACATCCTTCACAATCTAAGATAATATAATCTTTTAAATGTATCTGTTCCCAATTTACTGTATACATTTTGTTCAGTTCTTGAGCTATATCCTTCATTAATTTACTAGTTATTGAATCTTTATTCTTACTTCCTATAACAGATAAAATATTCATACCCTATTGATCCCTTCATTCGTTTCGATTATTTGTAAACATCCATCACTAGTGTCTTAATTAATTCGCATTTTCAACGGTATTTTTTCAAACATCTGGATGCTCCTTTGCCTGAGGCGTAAGATAATCCAGTTTCGATAGGAATTCCTTCGACTGTCAGTAACACTCTCAAAATCTTTTCCTGGTCTACGCTGAGCCGCAATCTTTCAGTAGTTTTGTTTTTGGGCAAAACCACATTTTCTTCCATCTGTATTTTGCCCACGCGGAATATTCCGCAACCAAAAGTTTGACCGATTCCGGCCGTTCTGTATGTCTTTTCGTTGGAGAAATGTTCTTCAAGTCTTCTTTCAATTTATACATCCTTGAAATCTGCTTCAAATCATGAAATGCATCCGACTATTTTACGACATTCGGATCATTTTTACCATAACATTTACGATATCAGAATAATCACGTCTTATGAGACTGGCAGTTTGAATAATTCGGTCTCTGTGTCCCTAATGTCCGGGTATAGGAAACCGCAAATCCGTTTTTAAGGAAACCACCATTCCGGTGGTGGAAAACTTTATTATAAATCCTTTAGAATGTAATCATGCACCGAGAGGGGGAAATACATTCAAAGGAGGTCATGACTATGACCAAGTATCGAAAGATCCTCAAGCTTAGTGGTCTGGGACTCAATCAGCAGAACATTGCCGACAGCCAAGAAGACGGTCAATCGCGTTTTAAAGCGAGCTAAGGAATTTGATATTTCCTGGCTACTTGATGAAAACGATACCGATGCTGTACTTGAAGAAGAGTTTTTCCCTTCTGCAAATCAAGTCACATCCAATAAAAGGATGCTTGACTCCGCTTACATTCACAAGGAGCTGCTCCGCAATGAAGTCAGCAAAAAGCTTCTGTGGACAGAATACATGGAGGACTGCCGTGCTAACGGTGAGGAACCGCTCATGTATTCCCAATTCTGCTATCACATCCAGCAGAATGAGCAGAAACGACGTGCTACCATGCATATCAATCGTAAACCCGGCGAACGTTATAAAAGACATCAGACTTCTCTTCGAAAAAAAACAAGTACGATTTTCTCCGGTAATTCCTTCAGGCGATCTCGCGCTGTCCTTTGGGGTTCTTCTTTCTTGGTTTCAACAGAAGGATTTCTTCTGGAGCCGATTCTCGAAAGCCCTCATGATAGAGGACCTGCTTCCTGAAGGACAGGAATCTGTTCTTTGGTGCCTAAATTAAGATTCTCTCAAATACTATTTCGGATTGTTCCACTTTGGCAGGTAAGGATCCCATTGCTGCATTCATCCGCTCATTTATTCTTGTTATAAAGTATGGCATAAAAATCGTACTATAGTCTAAAAATACTATTTCTTTTTATATTCCAACCTTTTAAGATAATCATACAACGTGTGTCGTAACAAACTTCTATACTTTTGCTCTGTTGTTAATGATCCGTTTAATCTGTTGCAATACATATGGCTAAATGATAAAATTAAATGAGTCTTGTTTGTGCATAACATATTATCTTTTGTGTATAAATCCAGTTCATTACGATATTTTTTTATTTTCTCCTCCCATTTCATTAAAGAATCCAAATTTGAAAATCTCGCGTCGATATTTGATAAATTATCATTTAATATATCTTCAAACCATCTTAAATATACATTTCTTTTTGTCTTATAATCATTTCTATATTGCTCTCTTTGGTCTGTATCAATCAATTTAAATATATTCTCTAATTTATCTGTAAATAGTTTATATATCTTCGCAATTCCAACAAAGTATAATTTCTCTTTATCTTCCTCCTGTTCTATGTTAAAATTTGATAAGATTTCAATTACCAGTTGACTATCTAGGTAAAATATTGTTTCAGCATAATCTATTAATTGCTCACCACCATATCGATTTATTTCCCTTTTATAAGTATCAAAAATTACCTTTTCAACCATTCCACGTTTTTTTAATATATGAATCCATTCCATAATTCCTTTTAACTTAGTATATGCAGTATCTTCGTTTTGAAATTTTATTCTAAAGCGAATATGTTCACATGGATCGGAATAGCGAATAAAAAACCACTTTTCACAGTCTAACTCTTTAATCAACCGCGGAATTGACTTTGTTAGGAATTCATTTGTTCTAGTTCCTAATCCATATACCTTTATATAAATCCAACCTTCATCTCCTAATTCTAAAATTCGGTTAGCTTTTAAAAGTGCATATGAAGTATTTTTCATTTTCTGTATTGACTTTCTCTGAATAAAAGAAAACGTAAATTCTGCCTCGTATTTCTGTCCCCTTTCATCACTCAAAATTTCATCTTGCATAAATCCCGGCTCCAATTCGGTTAATTCAACTTGATTTGTTCTTTTAAAAGCAGAGTACAATATATCGTATGAATATCTCTTATTAAGATTTATAACAAGACGATTATCGCTTTCGCAAAAATACACATATTGATCAATCGAATAGTCATTTCTAAGCTTATCAAAACACTGTATAAATGAATTGATGTCCGTACATTTTATCGACTGATTACTAAATTTCCATGTCTTTAAAGACACTGTAAAATTATCAATAACAATTCTTGGCGTGAAATTATAGACATTTTCATATAACATGTATTTTCTTAAAGTTACATTATCTTCATATTCCTTTGAAATTGCATCCATAAAATAAAATAACTTACTACATAGTTTTGGGTTTAGCATATTGTCTGTAATAATTTTACATCTCTTGTTCAACTTCTCTGAAAATATAAATAATTTTTGATCCTCAGTCATTCCTATGCTTAAATCAGAAAGTAATACTCTTCCGTCTTCTTCGCCAATGCATGCAAGATCAAGATGGTATTTATGATTTCTTCTATTATTTACAACATTCCTAACCCTTCCCTTTCTTTGTATTTCTCTATATTCAATTAGAGCGTAGTCATTTTGAATCAGAAAATTTTCTTTTAAATAAACTTGATTATATTTATCAAACAAATCTTTATTATAAATATTTGCAAAACGCTGAAACATTTTTCCGGCTTTTTGCGAACCAAAATTTGGTCCGATTGAATAATGATATTGACCTGGTTGACGATCTTGATAGATAAAAAAGTTCATATCAAATGATACGGGATAACTAGGTGATACTATTTTTTCTTCTGATAAAAGCTTTTTTAATACTTGACTTTCGATTTTAACAACATCCCCATTATTAATTAAGGCTTTAACAATTTGTCTATCAATATATCCTTTGATAATAGCTTCTTTACCGGTTATAGTCCTTGTTTGTTTTTCTATCTTTGAAAGACCATTAAAGCCATTTTCATCTATCACCTCAAGTAAAGGAACTCTTACATTCGTTCCATATTCTTCTTCAAAATCATGCTTAAAAGCATTTAATTCTGAATATGTACCACTTTCTGGTAATAATTCTGAGTATACTTCGGCAAATTTTTCCAAATCTTCTTTAACTTTTTTAGTCAATGAAAAATCAGATGTTAATCCTTTATTTACCACTAAATAATTCGATGTTTTGTGAATTTTCTGCATTTTACTATATATATCCCGCAAAATACATGCATTTCCCTTCTCTTGGTAATCATCTATCGCTTTTTTAATATCTTGTAATTTGTCTACTAAATCATGTATATTGTCAAGATAGAGCAACTTATTGATTACATATTCTAACGGTTCATCGCAATAAGCTGGTAATCTTAAATCAGTCAGTAGATATTCATTTTCAATCAATTCCAGCAATATTTTATCGATTAAATTATTGCTTACATCTTCATAATATTCTTTTATTATCTCCACAAGTTTACTATAGGGAACAAAATTTTGAGTTGATTTAATTATAATACTAATCAATTCATTAAAACGAATACTACTATTTTCAAAACTTTCATTCTGTTCATTATCTCCATGGTTCGAAAAGTATGGGTTTTTTACTCGATCTCCTTTTATGTAACAGTTATTATTCCAAATTAATTCTATTTTAGGAAATAAATTGGCCTCTAATTCAATTTTATGAATTATATGCTCTAACCAATAAGTATCAACTGATACATCCTTTCGGTGTTTATCTGTCGATATTGTAAGAGAGTCTCTTCCAGAAAACTTCCCCAATCCAACTCCCGCAAACATACCATAAGGAGTAGGTCGTGTAGACATTCTAGTGATATACTTGCATACCCCTAATTCAAGGTTTCTATTTTTTTTAGGCTTTTCCGGAACACTAATTAGACTTTGATATGTCGACTGGCTTGCTAAAAGCAAAGCTTCCTCAAAATCGCCTTTAATTGTTTTATTCTCGTTTAAAAAGGAAATAACCCCCTGATCATAACTATCTATTTTTTTAAAAACTTCTATGGGCATACTAGGAATTCTGACCATAAATATGTCTTGACATTCGTAATTCATATTAGAATATTTTGTCCTTTCTTTCATGATTTCAATAATAAACTAGGGAGTGTTTAAACAAATAAAAAGAAACTTTGTTTATAACACTCCCTTTCAAAAGTATATTTATCATCCAATATTAGTATTTAGCAATCTGTTTTGTTTCAGACTAACATCTCATAATTTGCGGATCAGCTCTACGACAGGAAGTTGTCATATCACATGGAGAACAATCTGTTGAAGGACAATTACAAGTATTAGATCCATCAAAAGTAAAACATTCAGTTGCAAGAGTTTGTAAAATTGATACTACACTTTCAGCTTCACTCGCTGTATTATTGCTCATTACTTTTTTTAAATCCAAATCAAAGTCATCATATTTTCCCATATGTTACTCCTTTCCTTAGATAAATATACTTTTATACGTTTGTATTATTATGATTATACCAGAAATATCAATTTCATTGGCCTCATCACTTTCTATTCTCATGCAAACCATAGCCCCTTCTATTAAGGCTTATATATAATCATCTTTAATAAAAATATACGGTTGCACTTTCCAGAAGTGTGGTTCCGTTATAGGCATATCCGGTTATCTTTAAGCGATAACTATAGCTTTCCGATACCGGATAGGACTTATAATAGTGAACAGAGGTTCCGCTCTCAGATTCCGTCCAGGTTTTAATCGTTTTCCAGGATCCGTCCAACTGCTGCAGTTCGCATTTTGCCTTAACCTTATTCACACCGGTAGTAGTTGCATCGCAAAAGACCTCAACATCTGCATTTCCGTTACTGATCTCCAACACACCCTGGATTCCTCCGATATAAGACCACCGTGGTGTCGGGGATGCAAATGCAGTCATCGTGGCTGCCATTACTAAAATTGATGCTACTAATAAAACTACCTTTCTCTTGAAATTTTTCATGTTACATTTCCTCCTGTTTTTGTTATTTATTACTTATACGTTTGAAGGAAATGAAATATAACAAAATCTATTTAATACTTTCTAAAATTTTTACTGCATTGTTTTTATCAATTATCCCCGATATAAAGAACTGATGATTATCTTTATACATAAGCATCCTGACAACATTTTCTTTCACCGACAAAAATGCACGATTTCCATTAATATCTCTTTCTTCGGTTTCTGCATTTTCTGTATCCATGAAAAATCCCTTTAAATCTTCTCTAAAATACAAATTATAAGCTTGTCCTGTAGCATCATTTTCATAATGCAGTTCAAAATAATTATCTTCTTCTTTTACCTTGGTTACATGAAATCCTTCCAGAACATATGTCGGCTCATACATCTGATATCGACTGCTAAGTTCTGTCTGCACTTCTTCCACTCCATAATACGTTGACTTTTCCATTACCTCTGAAAAGAACCGAAATACCGGAAGTCGGAAGGCCTCCACCTGTGTCACGGTCACCGTAGTCAAACATAAAAATAATGCAATTCCGGCAGCTAACTGAAAATGTTTTTTCCTGCGATACGACTGATGCTCCACTTTATCAGCCATTTTAAAAATCTCCTGCATCCGTTTCTCATGTTCTTCTGAAAAGACATGCGGATGCTCAACATCCTCAGGAAGAGGATACTTCTTCATATCTTCATCTTGCTCCAACTGTTCTTCGAGCGCTAACTCTAATAAGTAATCGCTCTTTTTTTGTTTAAGATCCTTACTCATTTATTCTTCCGCCCTTTCAGTTTTTCATTTAACATAGATTTTGCTCTCATAAATCTGGTATTTACAGTAAATTCCGTAACATTTAAAATTCTCCCTGTTTCCTTCGCCGTCAAATGGTGGAGCAATCGAAATCTCAAAACATCTTGATATTTCTCATCAAGCTCATTAATAACTGCGATTAACTCTTGATAATCCTCTGTTTCTATATAAAGCTCCTCCACACTTTTACTTGCCTGAACAGCTTCGATATATTGAATTTCTTTTTCTGTTTTCCGAATAAAATCAATGGCTGTATTTTTCGTAATCGTAATCATCAGATTCTTACATCTGGGACGTTCAATATCAGCTTCGTCAATTTTCTTTAAAATTCCGATTACTTTTATGAAAGACTCCTCAACAATATCCTCAGCATCTTCAACGCACTTCGATATATCATATGCAACGAAATACATTGTATATTTATATAAAGAATAGATCCTTGCAAACTTTGATTTGTCCTCATCTCTGTCGATCATGTCACATAAAATAATCATAGTTTTTTCCTCTTTTGTGCATAAGATTCCAAATTATTATAGCAAAAGAATCTATTCTTGCAAACAGAAAAACTCTCCCGTGACAGTGTTGTCCCCTTCTTAATCATACAATGATTCATTCATGGTCAACTGAATTCCATTCTTTACAGACTCGATAAATATTAGCGGATATTCCTTAAGCACAACTATCAGAATATTTCTATGATCTTCCTGCTGATTAAAGAATATCGTAAACGCCTCATAGCGGGTACCTTGCCAGCCAAAAGCCGCTTTCGCGGCCTGGTTTGATTACTTCTTCAGTTTTCTGATATTATCTGGCAGCTTTTCCGACCATGGAAGCAGATCGTCTAAGAAGGCTCGATCCGTATCATCCATGTGCTTCGGGATCTCTGTCAGAAGATATTCAAAGTACTCGTATGGTTTTAAATTGTTCGCTTTTGCAGTTTCTGCAATGCTGTAAATAACAGCGGATGCCTTTGCAACGTTAATGGTGTCAATCATCTGCCAGTTTTTCTTGCCAACACAGAAGCCGCGAATGGCACGTTCCGATGCATTGTTGTCCATTGGCACATCTCCATCAGTCAAGAATACACGGAGATATTTTTCCAGATTCAGCATGTAACCGAATGCTTCTTTCAGTTTCGCTGTTCCTACTTCTGCTTCATGCTGTTTCAGGTACGCAAACAAAGCATCTACCAGCGGTTTTACAACCACCTAACGCTGAGCAAGTCGTTCTTCCGATGAAAGGTCTTGGAGTTTTCCTTCCTCCCGGTAGATTGCCTGGATCTGTTTTATAATCAGATAGGACGCGGATTCTTTCTGGGCTTCTTTTGGCACTACGGCGAGTACTTCATCAAAACGCCTGCGCCCATGAACCCAGCATCCCGCTATCGTCAGGTCTTCCCGCTCTTTTTCAAGCGTATGATAAACCTGATAGCCATCTGTTACGCAGATACCGGAACAATCCTTCAGAAATTCTCTTGGATGAGATGCATTTCTGGTTCGCTGATATTCATAAAGAATGATCTGCTTTTCCGGATACAGATAGCCAGATCGGTACACCCACATATAACTCTTAGAACCCGCACTTCGTCCATCACGATTCCATAACAATTCTGGTGTTGCCATTTAATGAACCCCGATAATCCGTGAGTTCATGAAGGCTTTGGGATGTGTGAGAGACATCGAAGGTGTTACGGATTACAGTACCGCCAGGCTGCAGGACTGCTACGGTACTCTTACCCTTTGAAACATCAATACCTACTGCATTGTACATTCTATGTACCTCCAAATGTGTATTTGCATGGATTCCAGCGTTTCTCATTGCCGATTCCATCTCCTGGGGTATCAAACGAACGTACAGTAGTAGTTCAACCTGCATAAATCGAACGGCTGCAATGACAGGCTGACTGACTGGCTTTCATACGGACGCTAATGGTCCTAGGATGTGTCGTCAGACCGATGCCTAATCATTATACAGCTTAAACAATGAGAGGATTAAGTCCTAACTGGCTGTTGGGTACTGAAACCCTACACTTATATATTAGGAAAAGTAATACCTTTTCGTTTACAGTATTTATAAACAGGCATGGCATCATGTGCAGAATCAA
>NZ_QUIH01000013.1:39913-40333 GCF_003479985.1 Clostridium sp. AM43-3BH | reverse complement strand
ACTTCCAATGCCCTTGACTTCCTGCCCCTTGACCGTTCCGGCAACCGCCGCTTTATCCCGGTCATGGTGTACCCGGAGCAGGCGGAAGTTCACATTTTGGAGGATGAAGCCGCTTCCAGAGCCTATATCGGGCAGATGTGGGCGGAAGCGATGGAGATTTATAAAAGCGGCAGGTTCAAGCTGGCTTTCAGCCCCGCCATGCAGCGGTATCTCAAAGAACACCAGCGGGATTTTATGCCGGAGGACACCAAAGCCGGGATGATACAGGCGTATCTTGATAAATACACCGGGAGCATGGTCTGCTCCAAGCAGCTCTATAAGGAAGCCTTGAACCATGCTTTTGACGAGCCGAAGCAATGGGAAATCCGGGAAATCAACGAGATTATGAACCAGTGCATTTCCAGCTGGCGGTACTTCCCA
>NZ_QUIH01000013.1:0-39903 GCF_003479985.1 Clostridium sp. AM43-3BH | reverse complement strand
GGGAAATCAACGAGATTATGAACCAGTGCATTTCCAGCTGGCGGTACTTCCCAAACCCAAGAATGTTTTCCGAATATGGCAGACAAAAGGGCTGGGAGCGTGAAAACCCGGCAACGGACTCCGGCAACCCGTCTGAAAAAACGATGGACGGTTTTGTGGAGGTCACAGAACAGATGGAGCTTCCATTCTGAAAAGGACAGCCCGTTGCACCCCCTGTTGTTATCCCGTTGCCGAGCCGGTTGCCGGGAAAAACCCCTTATTTCCGGGCTTTTCTCCCTTATAACAACCAAAACAACAAAAAAATAAAAGAAAAGTATAAATAGTAACCATCGCCAGATTGAGATTGTTTGCAAGGTCTTTTGAAGCCCGTTGCCGGACTTCGTTGCCGACACCCTCTGTCTGGCTATTTTCATGTATGGAGGATAACTGCCTATGGCAAAAAACAAAACAGAGATTCATGTGACCACTGTATTTGACGGGGAGCTTGACGCCACTGATGTGTTCGTCAGCCTGATTTCCCAGAAATACGGAAAGACAAATGCAAAAGAATATCTTGCTAAAAAGAAAGATATAGGCTATAATGAAGATGAGGTTCAAAAGAGCCAGATACCGTCTGGATTGTGTGGGTAAATGGCTATGATGAACGAAATGGAATACAGAACAATCGGTTCGGCACTTGCCGGGGGTTATCGTGCGGCGGTCTATTGCAGGCTGTCAAAGGACGATGACCTGCAAGGCGAAAGTGCCAGTATCGCAAACCAGCGTGATATGCTGGAAAAATACTGCGAAAAGCAGGGATGGGAGGTTGTGGCAGTCTATCAGGACGATGGCTTCACAGGTCTTAACATGGAGCGTCCTGACCTACAGAGAATGTTGAGAGCCATTGAGCGCAGGCAGATCAACCTTGTCATCACGAAAGACCTCAGCCGACTGGGGCGTAATTATCTGCAAACCGGGCATTTGATTGAGGACTTTTTCCCAAGAAACGGTGTCCGCTATATCGCCATGAATGACGGCATCGACACCCTGCGGGATAACAACGACATTGCCCCGTTCAAGAATATCCTGAACGAGATGTACAGCAAGGATATTTCCAAGAAAGTCCATTCCTCTTATCTTCTGAAAGCGCAGAAAGGACAGTTTACCGGGTGTCTTGCCCCGTTTGGGTATCGGAAAGACCCGGAGGACAAAAACCATCTGCTCATTGACGAGGAAACCGCCCCGATTGTGCGGCTGATTTTCGGATATGCCCTGAACGGTCATGGTCCGAACTATATCCGCAGACGGCTGGAGAAAGAAAAAATCCCCTGCCCTACATGGTGGAACCGGGAACGGGGGCTTCGCAATACCCGCACCAAATGGGAAAAGAAAGACCCAGAAAACGGGCGGTATATGTGGGACTTCTCCGTTATCAAAGACCTTTTGATGAATCCCGTCTACACCGGGGCGATTGCTTCCCAGAAAAAGGACTACCGCTTCAAAATCGGCACGATTGGGGAAAAGAAGCCGGAGGACTGGATTGTGGTGGAGGGACAGCATGAACCGCTGATTGACAGCATGAGCTTTGACATTGTGCAGAACAAGCTGAAATCCCGCCAGCGTCCGGGGCAGACCAATGAAATCAGCCTGTTTGCCGGACTGTTAAAATGCGGCGAGTGTGGGAAGTCGCTGACGGTACGCTACACAAACGCTAAACATCCCCAGCGGATTTACTCCTGCAAGACCTACAATGCCTTTGGAAAGAACCACTGCACCCAGCACCGGATTGATTATGACACCCTTTACAGCCATGTGCTGCGGAAAATCCGGGAATGTGCCAGAGCTGCCCTGATGGACGGGGAAGCGGTTGCCGACCGCCTGACCAATACCTGTGAAGCCGAGCAGCGGGAACAGCGGGAAGCAATGGAACGCTCCCTTACAAGGGACGAGGAACGGATTGAGGTTCTGGATAAAATGGTCATGCGGCTTTATGAGGATATGATTGCAGGGCGTATCAGTGAGCAGAATTTCAACACCATGCTGGAAAAGACACAGACCGAGCAGACGGAGCTTAAAACAAAAGTGTCCGAGGGCAGAAAGCGGCTGTCCGATGAAGTCCAGCTTGCCAATGATGCAAAACAATGGGTGGAAGCCATTCAGGAATACGCCAACATCACAGAGCTGGACGCAGCCACCCTCAACCGCTTAATCAAAGAAATCGTTGTGCATGAGCGCATTGACGAAGATAAAACAAGACACATTTCTATCGAAATTCATTTTAATCTCAAACCCATCCCGGAGGTGGAACAGGTCACTGCCTGACCTGTCCCGCCGGGACGGTTCTCTTAACAACACCATATAGATTTTTTGTACGCCGCCGCCCGCCATCGAGCAGAGTTTTTACACCTAATTGGGGATGAAACAGCTTATGAGTGGCGGTGGCATCATCATTGTGGCACAGACGGTAATTCCACAGCTTACCACACTGTTCTCATAATTCATGGGCGGGATCATTGATAAGATTACTGAATTCATAAAGGAACTGTTGCAGGGGTGGGTTCTGACCAACTTTGAAACCATGTTTACCGATGTCAATGACAAAGTAGGCACGATTGCAGGGGAGGTCAGCAAAACTCCCAGCACATGGAACTCCGGTATTTTTGATATGATAAAAACCCTGTCCGACAATGTGATGATTCCCATAGCGGGAATGATTATCAGCTTTGTACTCGTCTATGAGCTTATTTCCATGGTCATTGACAAAAATAACCTGCATGACTTCAATACAGCCATTTTTATCCGCTTTTTTATGAAAGCGTGTATTGCAGTCATGCTGTTAAGCAAGACTTTTGACATTGTAATGGCGGTATTTGATGTGGGAAGCCACATCGTCAATTCTGCCGCCGCAGCAATCAGTGGGGAAACCAGTATTGATGTTTCAAGTACGCTGCAGACGATGTTCAATGAGCAGTTTTCGGAAATGAGTATAGGCGAGCTGTTAGGACTGGGGATGGAGACCATGATCGTCAGTTTATGTATGAAAATCATGTCAGTCCTGATCACCGTCATTCTTTATGGGCGAATGATTGAAATATATCTTTATGTATCAGTAGCACCTGTTCCCTGCGCAACCGTAACCAACCGGGAGTGGGGAACAATAGGAACCAATTATTTTAAGGGACTTTGTGCCCTTGCATTTCAGGGATTTTTTATGATGGTATGCGTTGCAATCTATGCGGTGCTTGTGGCTGGTGTGGCAGTATCCGATAACCTGCATACGGCACTCTGGTCGGTGGCAGCATATACCGTGATTTTATGTTTTTCCATGTTTAAGACAGGTTCGCTGTCAAAATCTATCTGGAATGCGCACTAAGGGAGGAACGATATGGCAATATCCGTGCAGGTGCCAAAGGATTTGTCCGGGATCAAGACAAAAGTGGCACTGAATTTAACAAAGAGACAGATCATCTGTTTCAGTGGTGCGGCAGTAACGGGCATCCCTCTGTATTTTCTGACTAAGGGACTGATCGGGACATCAGCGGCATCACTTTTAATGATGGGAGCAATGCTTCCGTTCTTCTTTTTTGCGATGTATGAGAAAAACGGGTTTCCGGCGGAGAAGATTTTGTATTTTATGCTCCGGCAGAAGATACTCACGCCGGGAATCAGACCGTACCGGTCAGAAAACCTCTACAAGCAGTTGGAGGAGAAAGAAAAATTACGAAGGGAGGTTCGTTATCTTGAAGAAAAAGCAAAAGGCAGAACCGGAAAAACACAGAAAAAGCAGTTATCAGGGCAATAGCAGAAATAACAGCAAAAGTGGCGGTCTTACTTTTTCAGAGAAAAAGCGTCTTATGGAATTAAAGCATATTTTATCCGGCAGGGGCAAAGAGAAGGAAAAGCCGACTACCGCACAAAAGACGATTACTTTTGAGAAGATGTTCCGTGACGGTATCTGTCAGGTCAGCCACCATTATTATACAAAGATGGTGGAATTTTTTGATATAAACTATTCGCTTCTGGAAGTGGATGAGCAGGCGGATATACTGGCACAGTACAGTAAGCTCATCAATTATTTTGATCCGTCTGTGAAATTTGAACTGGTGTTATTCAACCGGCAAGTCAACGAGCAGATGCTTACGGAACAGTTTGACATTCCGTGGCAGGAGGATGATTTTAATGACATTCGTGAAGAATATACGGAGATGTTAAAGAAGCAGGCGGCAAAGGGAAACAATGGTATCATCAAATCAAAATATCTGATTTTTGGTGTGGAGAGCAATGGCTACAGGGAAGCCAAGAGCCGCCTTAACAACATTGAAAAAGATGTCATACGAAACTTAAACAATATAGGAACCCTTGCGAGGGGACTGGACGGAAAGGAAAGACTGCGTATCCTGCATGAATATTTTAATCAGGATACCATGGAGCCTTTCCGCTTTTCGTTTAAGGATCTGGCAGAATCCGGTAAGTCGGTCAAGGACTATATTGCACCGCCGGGGTTTGATTTCCGCTATCCGAACCGCTTCAAGTCGGGAAATATGTATGGCTGTGTGTCCTATCTGGATATTATCGCACCGAAGTTTACGGACGAGCTGATCAAGCAGCTTCTTGACATTGATGCAAACCTTACTATCTCCATGCACATGCAGACGGAAGATCCGGTAAAGGCAATCAAGAAGTTAAAAGCGGTCATTTCCAATATCCAGAAGATGAAGATTGAGGAGCAGAAAAAGGCAGTCCGGAGCGGCTACGATATGGATATTCTTCCAACGGATATTGTGACCTATGAAAAGGATACGCTGGAATTTCTGGATGATTTGAATACGAGCAATCAGAAGATGATCAACATGACATTCCTTATTACCTGTTATGGCAGAACCAAGCGGGAACTGGAGAGCTTAATGCAGAGAGTGTCCGGTATCATTCAGCAGGCAAACTGTGACCTCAGATGTTTACAGTATTTGCAGGAACAGGGACTTATGGCATCCGCACCGATTGGATGCAATGAGACAGGTATTGAGCGTACTCTTTCCACAAAAAGCACCGCAATCTTAGTACCATTCTGCACGCAGGAATTATTTATGCCTGCTCCGGCAATCTATTACGGGTTAAATGCACTCAGCAACAACATGATCATGGCAGACCGCAAAAGGCTCCGTACACCAAACGGAGTTATCTTAGGAACACCCGGAAGTGGTAAGAGTTTTAGTGCAAAGCGTGAGATTTTAAGTTGTTTTCTTATCACAAAGGACGACATTATTATCTGCGATCCGGAGGGCGAGTATTTTGCGCTAGTGGCAGCACTACATGGACAGGTTGTAAAACTTGCCACTAATTCCAAAGATTATCTGAACCCGATGGATATTCAGTTGAGCCATAAGGGGGATAAGGAAGCATTAAAACTGAAATCTGATTTTATCATTACATTGTGCGATCTGATTGCAGGTGGCAAGGACGGTCTGGAGAATGATGAGAAAGGTATCATCGACGAATGCATCCGTCATATTTACGATAAATATTTTGAAAATCCGGTGCCAGAAAATATGCCGATACTGGAGGATTTATACAACGCACTTCTGAAGCATAAGAATCCAAAGGCAGAGCGTATCGCAAACAGCCTTGTGCTGTATGTGCATGGTTCCCAGAATTATTTCAACCACCATACCAATGTGGACAGTGGCAACCGTATCATGTGCTTTGACATCAGAGACTTGGGAAATCAGTTAAAGGAACTTGGAATGTTGATCGTGCAGGATGCAGTGTGGAACAGGGTTTCACAGAACAGGGAGCGAAAGATTGCAACCCGTTATTACTGTGATGAGTTCCACCTTCTTCTGAAGGAAAAGCAGACAGCTATCTACTCTGTGGAAATCTGGAAGCGTTTCAGAAAATGGGGCGGTATTCCGACAGGTTTGACGCAGAATGTGGGCGATTTTCTCCGTTCTGAGGAGATTGAGGGTATTTTGGGTAACAGCGATTTTGTGTATCTGTTAAATCAGAATGCCAAAGATCAGGCAATCCTCGCTGATAAGCTGGGACTTTCTGATAAGCAGCTTTCCTATGTCACCAACTCTGAGCCGGGAAGTGGTCTGATACTGTTTGATAACGTGGTAATTCCCTTCGTGGATAAATACCCGACAGACACCAAGACCTACAGAATTATGAATACGAAGCCGGAGGAATCGGTGCAGAAGGAGGACGCAGTATAAATGGCGGAAAAGAGACAGAAGAAGCAGGCAGTAAAGGCATTTGAAAAAGAGACATTTTCCAAAGATAAGGAAGTGACTGGAGTAAAACATATAGAACACAGGCAGGACAACACCTTTTCTGTGGAAAACCAGTTTAGTGCCAGCGAGAAGCCTGTGAGCAACCTGTCAAGGGATGCGAACCATGGCAGTCGTACAAGAAATGCAACTTCTGGTCATAGCGTCCAGAAGTCGGAAGCCGAAGCGGAAAAGTCATTCTTAAAGGAAAACAGCTTCATGCAGGACGAACAGACTGATTATGAGACTTCTTCTGACAGCACGATAGAAAACAAGGTTCATGTCAGGGATACCTTCCAACGGTCTGAGGAAAAAGGAAAATATCACAAAGGGCGTGTGCAGAGAGAACACGCACACAGAGAGCGTGCGAAGTCAGAAAATACAAAGCAGTCCGATTATGGAGATTTCCAGACAAAGGATGCCACATTTTCGCAGGGGCAGGAGGAAGAATTTACCGACAAAAAAGTACAGAAGGCTTTTGATAAGTCGGAAAAGAGTCGTCAGAAGTTGCAGAAAGCAAAGGACAAGATGCCGAAAAAGCGGCAGTATGAGATGAAACGTGTCTTTGATGAACAGAACGGAAAAGCAAAATATATCGTTGTTCCGGTGGATGTGGAGAAGCCATTTAAGCAGGATGGTCTGGGAAAGACTGCGGTTCATAAGCTGCAAACGGAAAATATGTATTTTGTGCATCGTAAGATTGCAGAAACAGAAAAGGACAATTCTGCGGTTGAGGGTGCACACAAGACGGAACAGCGTGCCGAGGACATTTATCACTATATGAAGTATCACCGCAAGAGCAAGGCACAGAGAAAGCGTGACCGCCTAGAGCGATTGCAGAAAAAGCAGGTCACAGCAGATATGAAGCTGGAGTATGAGAAATTCATTAGTGAAAATCCACATCTAAAGGGCAACAGTCCAAAGAAACAGTTACAAAGGCAGCTACAGAAACAGCGCATCAAGCGTGAGTATGCCAAGGCAAGGCGGGCAGGAGCAGAAGCCAAGACTGCAAAGGAAACATTTACAAAGACAGCCAATGCCGCAACCGGGATTGCAAAGAAGTTACAGGAGATTGCCACAAAAAATAAAACACTGATTATCACAGTGGGTATTTTTGCTCTTCTGCTTATTATGATCATGTCGGCATTATCAAGCTGCGGTTCCATGTTTACCGGAACTGTGACAACAACGATGGCAAGCACATATCTTAGCCTTCCGGCAGAGATTGATGCAGCAGATTTATCTTTTACAGAAAAGGAAATGGAGCTGCAAAACAAGATTGACCGGATTGAAACTGATTACCCGGGATATGATGAATACGATTATAACCTTGGTGCAATCGGGCATGATCCATATACACTGATCAGTTATCTTTCCGCAGTCCATACGGAATTTACTGCCGCAGAAATGGAGAGTGAAATTCAGGAATTATTTGATGCCATGTATTCCCTTACTACTGAGGAAGTGGAGGAGACACGGACAAGGACAGTCACAAAGACCGGAACCAGAACAGTTACAAATGCAGATGGAAGCATCAGTACCGAGGAATACGAGTATGAGGAGGAAGAAGAATATATCGTAACAATCCTTCGAGTCACTTTAACGGTCACACCTCTTGAGAGCATTATTGCCGGACGCATGGATACGGAACAGGCAGAAATCTTTGCCGCCTACACGGAGACAAAAGGCGGGTTACAGGTATTTGGAACACCCGTGGATTACTACTGGTACTACTATATCAGCAGTTATTATGGATACCGGAAGAATCCGAACACCGGAGCAGAGGAGCTTCACAGGGGCGTGGACATTGCAGTGCCGACAGGTACAGTTGTCTATGCGGCGCATGACGGAACGGTTATGGAAGCGGCTTACGATTCCTATTATGGGAATTATGTGGTGATTACGGACAGTAAGGGATATACCACAAAATATGCCCACATGGACAGCTTAAATGTGTCCGCAGGACAGAGTGTCAAAAAGGGTGACGATATAGGCAAAAGCGGAAATACAGGAAGCAGTACCGGAAGCCACCTTCATATCGAATGTCTGTATAACGGGGAGTATTATAACCCGTTATTTTATTTTGAGGCAGGAGAGCAGACCATTTATGGGGAAACACCGGGCGGCACCGGAGGAGGAACCGGCAATGTGATACCACCGGAGTCCTATGACGATGCAACGGTGCAGACGCTTATGCGGGAAGCAAACAGGTATCTGGGAATGCCATATACTTTTGGCGGCACAGCTCCGGCAAGTTTTGACTGTTCCGGTTTTGTATGCTGGGTATTTTCAAACAGCGGCGTACATAACCTGCCAAGAACCACAGCACAGGGCATTTATGACCAGTGTACTTCGGTATCCGCATCGGAAGCAAAGGCAGGAGATCTCATATTTTTTACAAAAACTTATAATGCAGGGCGAACCGTCACGCATGTTGGTATTTATTGTGGAAACGGTACGATGGTGCATTGTGGTGATCCAATCCAGTATACCTCAATCAATACCTCTTACTGGCAGAGCCATTTTTATGGTTTTGGAAGATTAAATTAGCGAAGGGAGGAAGATCAGTTGTCAGTAGAAAGAATCAATGCACAGCTTAAAAAGGTCAGAGAACAGATAGCACAGCTACAGGCAAAGGAAAAAGACCTTGCAGAGCAGAAACAGATGGCGGAGGATGCCGAAGCCATGAAGATCATACGGAAATATAAAATCTCATCCGAGCGATTGCAGATGCTTAATAAGCTCAGTGAGGATGAAGTCAGAAATTTATTACAGAAACGGGAACAGGAAAAGGAGGATTCGACCAATGAAAATGAAGAAGTTATCCGTTAAGGCACTAATGTCCCTGATACTGTCGGCAATACTTTTTTGTATGCCGATTGGGGCATTTTTTGCAAACAGGGCAAATACTGTGGAGGTTCATGCGGAGGATACAGCAGAGCAGAAAACAGAAAGTGCGGCAGAGGAAAGCAGTGCAGAAAGCACAGCGTCCGGTAATGATAACAAGGACAGTTCCGGTAGTGGAGAAAATCACACAGAGCAGTCCACAGAGAATACAACGGAAAATTCCACAGAAGGCACAACCGAGGAAACACAGCCTTCCGCAAAATGCACCTGCAAGGAAAAATGCAGTCAGTATGCGGTGGATGAGGATTGTGAGGTGTGTGCAAAGGATTATAAGGAATGTGCTTATATCAATCCGAGCGTAAAAATTACAATCAATACACCTTCTGGGTGGCATAACGATACCACGAAAGTAACAGTCAAGGTGGAGGATACTATTGCATCCGGCAATTTTACCATTCGGACAGTAAAGGCAAAAGTCGGACAGAATGGAAGCTGGACAGATATTACCGAGGATATGTACATAGAGATTTCCGAGAACAGCACCATTTATGTGCAGGTCACAGACCAGAAGGGCAAGACCTACGAGAAAAACCGTTATATCAAGTGTTTTGATTTTACCAAGCCTACCTTAAATGCGGCAGTCAGCGACGGTCTTTTGAGCATTCAGGCACATGATACGGATTCCGGTATCAAGGCAATCTATGTCAATGGCTATGAGTTTACAGAGCATACGAATGGAGCCTTGAATATCCGTCTGCAACAGTTCGATGCAGGGTATCAGTATTTCACGATTTCTGCCATGGATAATGCAGGAAATACCTCTGAAATCTATAAAACAGCCAATCCGTATTACACCGATCCGGAGAATAAGGACAGCAATGAAAAAGATCCGGCACAGCAGCTCCCAGTGGATGCGTCGGCAACCAAACCTAGCTCTGCAACCGCACAGGTCACAGAACATACAAAAACGGATGTGAATGGAAATACAGTTTCCCAGACAGGCAGTGGAACAAATTCAAGCAGTTCCGCAACAGCAAAGCAATCTCCAAGTACGGGAGATACTTCTAAGGATGCAGACCAGAGCAGTGACAGTCAGACTTCTGAAAAAGGCAAGGAATTTTACACAATCCAGACTGCATCAGAAAAGGTATTTTATCTTGTGATTGATCGTGATGGGGAAGATGAAAAGGTGTATTTCCTTACAGAAGTCAGTGAAAACGACCTGCTGAATACCACAACGGATAACAGCGAGACACTTCCGAAAAATTCAGCGGCATTGGAATCTGCAATCCCTACCAAAGACAGCGCATTATCAAACAATAATGCTGATACCACAGGAGAGAAAACACAGGGAGCAGAAAGTGTTGAGGACAGCACCGAAGATAGCACGGAAGATACAAGTGAGCCGAAAGAGGATACCGCAAAGGCAGATGGTTCCGGCTTTACATATATTTTAATGGGCATTGCTGCGGTAGCTGTGATCGGAGTGGTATATGTTGTGAAATCCAAGAAGAAAAAGGAAAACTTCATTGATGAGGATGAAGATGAGGACGAGCTTGACGAGGACTACGATTATGAGGACGAGGAAGAAACCGAGCAGGATTCCGACGAAGCATTCATAAATGGTGGTGATGATACAGAATCAGTAGACACAGACGAGAATGACAATGAAGATAACAACAACGAGAATAACGAAGAAGATGGGGAGGAATAGAGATGGAGCTTGTAATTGCAGAGAAGCCGAGTGTGGCACAGAGCATTGCGGCGGTTCTTGGTGCCACACAGCGTAAGGACGGATATTTGGAAGGCAATGAGTATCTGGTATCATGGTGTGTGGGACATCTGGTAGAACTGGCACAGCCGGAAAGCTATGAGGAAGCATGGAAGAAATGGAGCTATGAGAGCCTTCCGATCATTCCGCAGGAATGGCAGCATGAAGTGAAAAGTGATACAAAAGCACAGTATCAGATTTTGAAAAAGCTCATGCATGATGACAGGGTAGATGCCGTTGTATGTGCTACCGATGCTGGAAGGGAGGGTGAGCTGATCTTTCGCCTGACCTACAACATGGCAGGGTGCAGAAAACCGATGAAGCGGTTATGGATTTCTTCCATGGAGGAAAGTGCTATCCGTGACGGCTTCCATAATCTTCGCCCAGGCAGCGACTATGATAACTTGTATCATTCAGCATTATGCAGGCAGGAAGCAGACTGGCTTGTGGGTATCAATGGGACAAGACTTTTTACGGTATTATATGGCGGTAAGGCATTGAAGGTTGGCAGAGTGCAGACACCGACACTTGCCATGCTGGTGGATCGTGAAAGTAAAATCATGAATTTCAAGAAAGAAGCCTATTATATGGCTCACATCATGGGAAATGGTCTGGATGCGGTATCAGAGCATATCAGTGATAAAACGGAAGCAGAGAGGATTGCAGGAGCCTGTGAAAACGGACAGGCTCTTGTCACTTCCGTGGTAAAGGAAGAAAAGTGGGTAGCACCGCCGAAGCTCTATGACCTTACAACACTCCAAAGGGATGCAAACCGTCTGTTTGGTTTTACTGCCAAGCAGACATTGGAATATACGCAGAGCCTTTATGAGAAAAAGTTAGTAACTTATCCAAGAACAGACAGCCAGTATCTTTCCGATGACATGGAAGGTACTGCAAAAAATGTGATCGAAGCGATTTTCAATTCTCTGTTATTTGAGCAGAATATCATGTTCAATCCAGATATTAAAAGAATTTTGAACAGCAAGAAAGTGACGGACCACCACGCAATCATTCCTACCATGGAGATCATCAAGCAGGACTTAAAGGCAATCCCGGAGAGCGAAATGAAGATACTTTCCCTTTGTGCAAACCGTCTGCTGTGTGCGACCGGGGAGAAGCACATTTATAATTCCACAAAGGCAGTGATTACCTGCAACAATACTGTATTTAAGGTATCCGGCAAGGAAGTGTGGAAAAATGGATGGAAGGAATTTGAGGATTTCTTCAAAAATTCCTATAAAACCGCAGAGGATAAATCGGATGCAGAGGAAGAAAAGAAGCTGCCGGAGCTTCGTGAGGGCATGACGATTGCAGTGGAGCAGACAAGAGTTTCCGAGCATTTCACACAGCCACCGAAACATTACACCGAGGACAGCTTACTGTCTGCCATGGAGCGAGCCGGAGCAGAAGATATGGGTGACGAAGTGGAGAGAAAAGGACTTGGCACACCTGCCACCAGAGCTGACATTATTGAAAAACTGGTAAAAGACGGATTCGTAAAGCGTGAGAAAAAGCAGATGATTCCGACAGAGGACGGAATGAAGCTGATCACGATACTTCCGGATGTAGTAAAATCTCCGAAACTGACTGCTGACTGGGAAAATGAGCTTACACTTGTATCCAAAGGAGAAGTTGCTGCAGAGCAGTTTATGTCTGGTATTGAAGCAATGGTAACTGATCTTGTAAAGACCTATCACAGCGTTAGTGATGAGCAGAAAGCCATGTTTGGCACAGGCAAGGGTGAACAGGAAGTGCTAGGCAAATGCCCGAAGTGCGGTGCCGATGTAGTCAAGGGAAAATTCGGAGCGTACTGTACCGGGAAGTGCGGTATGAATGTCGGCAAGGCACTTGGGGTAACACTTTCCGATACACAGGTCAAGAGCCTGCTTCAAGGGAAAAAGATACTTGTAAAAGGATTAAAAGGCAAGAAAGGCAGCTATGATGCTTATTTGATTCCGGAGAGCATAGAGGAGTTTTCCTATACGAAGGATGGAAAAGAAATCAAGGGATTCCAGTATAAGTTTAAGATGGAATTTTCTCAAAAGGCAGGAAAGCAAGGGTAGGAATGTAGCTGTGATTGTGGTATAGTGGGGAAAGTATCGGAATTTGTAAAGTTAAGGAGAAATACTTAATGTGGTTAGACAGAAATGAACTTGTATCACTTGATTTGAAGTTGACATCGGACTATGGTGATATCATACCAAAAATACAAATAGGTTATGATCTATTTAATCTTATTGAACATAATACCAGTATAGATACAGAAACTAAAATCAATTTAAAAGAGAAAGCAGTAATATGTCATCAGAAAATCAAAATGATGTTGTTTGCAGAAAAATGTGCTATTGAAAATTTAAATGAATTTGAAGTCTCACAGAACATGGAAATGCCTTGCCTTTTTGGAGATGATGAAACAACATTGCTTTATCATACTGAAAGTACAATCCTTTTTGCAAGAAATGCATTAGATGTAGTAGCTACTATTTTTCATTGTATAGCTTTTCATGAAAGAAATGATAGTTTCAATAAATTCACAAAGAAAATATTGAAGGATGAAAATGATAAATTTATTTATTTAAAATCATATCTTTGTGAAATAGATAAACTTGATACACATGCTTTTCGTTTACTCTGTGGTAGCGAGAGAGGAAGATCATTAAGAGATCAAATCGTACATCAAACTAATATTAAACTTGAGTATGATGAGTATAAAGAAGGTAGCAATAAAGAGAAGTTATTCATAGTGTTATATAAGGGTGAAATTGTGATTTGTTATAGAGAATTTATGAGGAACTTTGTTATGGAAGTTGTAGAAATGATTTCATCTATTTCACAAAAATTCATTCTCGACGAATTAGAAAATCAACTATAATGGGAAATGTAATAGACAATTCTCTATTTGTGGATGTCGAGAAATTTAATTTAGCGGTACGACAGTATACCACATACAATTTAATAACAACACAGCGTTAGAGCGTATGGGAAAACTGTACGCTCTCTTTTTTTATCAAAAATGGAGGGAAATCACATGGAAGAAACAAATGTAACAATGACTACAGAGGAAATGCAGGGTGAACCTGCAGCAAAGGAAAATGAGACAAAGGCGGAGAAGTTTATCCGTATTGGCGAGTACCGCATGAATAAGGCGGTTGATGCTATTGGCAGACTGGAGAATCTTGCAAATCGAGGTTCCTACGAATATACACAGGAACAGGTAGATGTGATGTTTCAGGCGTTAGAGGGGAGGGTTGCGGAAGTTAAGGCAAGGTTTACGCCTAAGAAAGCGGCTGAGAGTAAGACTTTCAGCTTTGGTACAACAGAATAGGAATGTAACGGGAAATAAAGGAAAGGCAGTCATGTAGTGTATGTGGCTGCCTTTTTGTCGTATCTATGACAGGAAGGAGAACTGTGTGAGAAAATATGATTTTATATCGGCTCTGGCAAAAGAGACAGCAGCCGAGGTTGTCAAAAATCGTGAGGAATGGATGAAATACCTTACTACAGCGGCGAGATTATACAAGTATCCGTTCCGGGAACAGCTTTTAATCTATGCACAAAGACCGGACGCAACAGCGTGTGCTTCCATAGAGTTGTGGAATGAGCGTATGCACTGCTGGGTAAACAAAGGGGCAAAGGGTATCGCACTTTTGGACGAGGATGATGCACATGGAAAGCGTCTGAAATATGTATTTGATGTTTCAGATGTCCATGCGGCAAGGAGAATCGGACGGTATCCGGAACTCTGGGAATTACATGAGGAACATAAGGAAGATGTAATTAAGCGTCTGGAGCAGACTTATGGTGCTACCGATGATAAGAAGCTGTTTGAAGAAAGACTTATGGAGATAGCTGAGAGGATTGCGGCAGATTATTATGAGGAATTGTTGCCGGATTTGCAGTACATGATCGAGGGCAGTTTTTTAGAAGGACTGGACGAGCAGAATGTCGGTATCCGCTTGAGGGAGACATTATCGGACAGCATTTCCTTTACACTTTTATCTGCCTGTGGTGCAGATATGCAGGAGTATGGTTCGGAATTTTCTTTCGATTTTATCCATGAATTTAATTCCATGGATACCCTAGCAGTACTTGGAGATGCAGCCAATGAGCTTGCAAAACCGGTACTTTTAGAGATTGGAAGAACCATAAGGGCATATAACAGAAGCTACGAAAAGGAACAAACAGAAAATTTAACGCAGAAAGGACTTGCAAATACTTCTGAAATAGACTACAATGCGTTAAAGCGTGAAAGCGAGAGCGGACATGAGGAATATATTGACAACAATCAAAACAGCGTAGAAAGGGGCAATAGCGATGAATCTGACATACGAAAAGAACGGGGATTATCTGATTCCGACATTACAGGCGGACATTCAGCCGGAGGGAACGGTAACGAAGTACGGAATGATGAGGGAGACTTATCTGAAGGAGAACCACAGGGGCGTGTACTCAGCGTTTCTTCTGAAAGGAACATTGAAAGAACACCTGCTGACGATCCAGAAGCAGGCAGAGGAGAGAATGGAGAAGCTGACGAGCCAGATGGCGGCAACCGAGGGAGTGACCGAACAACTCAAGGAAGCCGATCAGATGCTCTGGGTAGCGAAGATGAACAGCATTCGGAACCGAGCAGAGGAAGTGGTTCTGGGAGAACTGGTTTACAGTCTGTAACAGACACCGATGATCTTCTCCGGGGAGAAGCACCGGAACCCACCTTTACACAACTCAGCCTGTTTCCTTCTTTTGAGGAGCAGGTCGGAACAGTCGCAGCAGCGGAAGCAAGTATGAAATATACCATGCCCGCTGCTTTTTCTTTGCCACAGAATGAGCTTGAAACCATTCTTCGCAGTGGCGGAGGAAAACAGCACAGCAGAAAGCGTATCTTTGCAAAGTACACAGAGGGCAGAAATGCCGAGCAGATGGTGGATTTTCTGAAAAATGAGTACGGACAGACCGGAAAAGGTTTTGAAATCAATGGAAATCCCGTATCAGTGTGGTTCGATGAGCATGGTATGAGTGTCGGCTATGGAACACAGGCAAGGGAAACGCCGATTGTCACGATGGATTGGGAAGATGTGGAGAGCCATATCCGTTCTATGATCGAAAATGGTACTTATATGAGTGCCAGTGAAGCATTTCTTGTGGATACACAGGAGCGGAACCGTGTTGCCAACCAGATCTATTTCTTTCTGCGGGATGGCATGGATGAAATGCCGGAGGAGCTTGGATTAAAAGCCGGAAACTATCCGGAGAGTGAAGCAAAACTCATGGAACTTCTTTCTACCCATGAGGGCAGGGAGCAGCTTAAAAATATTTTGGAAGATGCGGCGGAACGTCTTGCATCGGGTGAAGCCGAATTAAAATGGCGGCATGTGAAATCACCGGAATATCTGTTATCGGAGATAGCAGACCTTGACAGAGAAAGGCTGGAATTTCCATTGCCAGATACTGTGGAAGTAGCACAGGAAGATTTTATTACACAGGATGAGATTGACTATGCACTAGGCAGGGGAAGCGGCTATGAGCATGGAGCTTTCCGCATCTATGAGTATTTCATGGAAGGACATGACCAGAAGGAAGCGGTAGCCTTTCTGAAAAAAGAATATGGCATTGGTGGTGGTTCCGGCGGACTGCCGGGTAATGATGATTCCCATAATGAACATGATGGAAAAGGTATCCGTCTGGAGAAAGGCAGTTATGGCAATCCGTATGCAAAAGTGCTTCTGAACTGGAATGTTGTAGAGAAAAGGCTTCGTGAGCTGATCAAAGAGGACAAATACTTATCTCCACAGGGAAAGGAAAACTATAAGGCTTACAAGGAAGAACAGGCAGAAAAAGCAAGACAGCGTGAGCTTTCTCGTCTGGAGCATGGACAGCGGTTAGAGTGTAAGAAAGACATTGATGCACTGATTGCTGAGAAATTCAATGGTTTTGTTCTTCCGAGGAATACCGCAGATGAGATCATAGATAAATATGGCATTGACTGTGTGGAATTTGTTCTTGCAAATACGGTTACGCATTTTGATTATGATGGTCGTTTTTCACGGAACAATAAGGACTGGGCAAAGGACATTGTTGCGGAAAATGAGTGGGAGAACAACGATCTGATTCTAAGCTCACATCCGGCAGTGCTGGACGGATTTACCAATCAGGCGAGAAGATATATCAATGTGATTCGGGAAAAAGAAAAGGAAGCACAGCAAAAGATCACGATTGATGGATATGAGTGTGTTCTGGTTGATGAGTGGGGCAGTGAAAAAGAGAAATATCTGCTTGGAAATGACATTGAGGACAGCAGTTTTTATTATGCACAGGTCAATGGGAAATCCTTTGAATACGACCATAAGCCGGAGCGTGGCGAGGTAGAAGATGATTATATCAATGCTTTGGCAGAGGAAGATATTGACAGGCACGAAGCAGAAGTGTTTTCACGCTTTGATGGGACGGATGGTATCGCTGAGCCGGATGAAACTGAGCCACAACAAGAATTTTCACAAGAGGAATCGCAGAAATTATTCTGGCATGTGGTACATGATGCTGATGATGAATATGGGAATCCGACACAGTGGAGTGCCACCTTATCAGAGGGAGTATTCCTTTGGATTGATAAGGAAGTGGACGGATATGCTATTTATGATACGGCAGACACCACCCGTCCGGCATTGGAGACATTTTCGACTTTGCAGGAAGCAATGGACTGGGGCAATGAGCTTGCAGAAAGTGGCAGGAAAGCAGAAGCGGAGTTTCCTGATGAAAAGGAACAGAATGTTGTTACAGAACAGACTGAAGATGAACTGGACAGTATAGATACGCAGTTTGCCCGTGAGCGTCTGGAGAATGGAGAAGCAGACCGAAAGACAGAGGAAATGCTGTCACAGGTGCTTACCGGAGAATGGGAGCCGCTTACACCTTCGGCAGAGGAGAATAAGACTGTACAGGAAATAAATGTGGCTGCACCGGATAAAAGTAACGCTGTCAATTTCCATATCAGCGATGACCGATTGGGCGAAGGTTCTCCAAAAGAAAAATTCCAGAGAAATGTTGCGGCAATTAAGTTGTTGGAGCAGATTGAGGGCGAAAACCGTTATGCTACACCGGAAGAACAGCAGATTTTATCCCAGTATGTCGGCTGGGGTGGTCTTGCCGATGCGTTTGACGAGAGCAAATCAAACTGGTCAGCAGAATATCACCAGTTAAAGGAACTGTTATCGCCGGAGGAGTACCGCATGGCAAGGGAGAGTACCTTGAATGCCCATTATACAAGTCCGGTTATTATCCGCCAGATGTATGAAACATTGGAGAAAATGGGATTTTCCAAAGGAAATGTACTGGAGCCTTCCATGGGTATCGGCAACTTTTTCGGTATGATGCCGGATTCCATGAAAGAGAGCAGGCTTTACGGAGTGGAGCTTGACAGCATTACCGGACGCATTGCAAAGCAGCTTTATCCGCAGGCAGATGTGCAGATCAAAGGCTTTGAAAAGACCGATTATCCGAATGATTTCTTTGATGTTGCAATCGGAAATGTGCCTTTTGGTCAGTATAAGGTGGCAGATAAGCAGTATGATAAAAACAATTTCCTGATACACGATTATTTCTTTGCAAAGACGTTGGATAAAGTGCGTCCCGGTGGTGTGGTTGCTTTTATCACAAGCAAGGGAACCATGGACAAGGCAAGTCCGGAGGTCAGAAGATACCTTGCACAAAGAGCTGATCTGCTAGGTGCAGTCCGACTTCCGAACACCGCATTTAAGGCAAATGCAGGAACCGAGGTCACTTCGGATATTTTATTTTTCCAGAAGCGTGACCGCATGGTAGAGCGTGAGCCGGACTGGGTACATCTGGGAGAGGATGCAGATGGCATTGCAATGAACGCTTACTTTGCACAGCATCCGGAGCAGATCGTAGGAAAGATGGAAATGGTATCCGGTCCTTATGGCGTGGAAAGCACCTGCAGGGCAGATGACAGCAGACCTTTTGCGGAGCAGTTAGCAAAAGCACTTGAAAATATTACAGGACAGATTGATACGATTGATCTGGATGAGGAGCTTGCGGATGACATGAGCAGGCAGAGTATTCCGGCTGATCCGTCCGTCAAGAATTTCAGCTATACCGTAGTTGAAAATGAGGTATATTACCGTGAAAACTCGGTTATGAAGCCTGTGGAAGTATCAGACACCGCAAAAGAGCGTATCAAGGGAATGGTGGCAATCCGTAACTGTACGCAGGAGCTGATTGATATGCAGCTTGAGGAATATTCCGATGCGGCAATCAAGGGAAAACAGGCGGAATTAAACACATTATACGATTCTTTCTCGAAAAAATATGGTCTGATCAATTCGCAGACGAATAAGAGAGCCTTTAATCAGGACAGCAGTTATTGCCTGTTGTGTTCTTTGGAAAAACTTGATGATGAGGGCAATTTCAAGGGCAAAGCGGATATGTTCACGAAGCGTACCATTAAAAGGGCAGAGGTGGTCACAAGTGTGGATACTGCAAGTGAAGCATTGGCAGTATCTTTAGCAGAGAAAGCTAAAATCGACCTTGATTATATGGCAGAGCTGACTGAAAAGGACAAGGATACGCTGATTGAGGAGCTTCGTGGTGTTATTTTTCAGAACCCGCTTACCGATGTCTGGGAGACAGCAGACCAGTATCTCAGCGGAAATGTGCGTGAGAAACTTGCCATTGCAGCAACCTATGCAGAAAATCATCCGGAATATGCTCCAAATGTGCAGGCTCTTACGCAGGTACAGCCGAGGGAGCTGGACGCATCGGAGATTGAGGTGCGTATTGGTGCCACATGGATTGATCCAAAATATATCAATGATTTCATGCGTGATACGTTCCAGACACCGGAGCATTTATTCCGCAGAGATACGATTGGGGTGCAGTTTTCGGGTGTGACCGGAGAGTGGAACATTAAAGGGAAAAACGCTGATTTTGGAAATACGCTTGTCAACATGACCTATGGTACAAGCCGGGTAAATGCCTATAAGATACTGGAAGATTCCTTAAATCTGAAAGACACAAGAGTTTATGATACCATTGAGGAAGATGGAAAGGAAAAAAGAGTTCTTAATAAAAAGGAAACCATGATTGCAAGCCAGAAGCAGGAAGCGATAAGGGAAGCATTTAAGGACTGGGTATTCCGTGATCCGGAGCGCAGGCAGACACTTGTGGCAAAATATAATGAGCTTTTCAATTCCACCAGACCAAGAGAATATGACGGTTCACATCTGAAATTTCCGGGTATGACACCGGATATTGAATTAAAGCCGCATCAGAAAAATGCGGTTGCCCATGTGCTGTATGGGGATAATACCCTGCTTGCACACTGCGTTGGTGCCGGAAAGACCTTTGAAATGACAGCGGCGGCAATGGAAAGCAAGCGTCTGGGACTATGCCAAAAGTCATTATTCGTGGTGCCGAACCACCTGACTGAACAATGGGCAAGTGATTTCTTACGGTTATATCCAGGAGCAAATATCCTTGCGGCAACGAAAAAGGATTTTGAACCCGCCAACCGTAAGAAATTTTGTTCCCGTATTGCAACAGGTGATTATGATGCCGTTATTATCGGGCATAGTCAGTTTGAAAAAATCCCGTTATCACAGGAAAGACAGGCAGCCACAATCGAAAAACAGATTGATGAGATTGAGCTTGCTATTGATCAGGCAAAAAGAGACAACGGGGAGCGTTATACCATTAAGCAGATGGAAAAATCGAGGAAAGCATTGCAGGTGCGGCTTGACAAGTTAAATGACCAGAGCCGTAAGGATAATGTCGTGACTTTTGAGCAGTTGGGTGTAGACAGGCTGTTTGTGGATGAGAGCCACAATTACAAGAACCTGTTCCTTTATACGAAAATGAGGAATGTGGCAGGTATCGCACAGACAGAAGCACAGAAGTCATCTGATATGTTTGCCAAGTGCCAGTATCTTGATGAAATCACGGGCGGCAAGGGTGTAACTTTTGCGACCGGAACGCCAATTTCCAACAGCATGACGGAGCTTTACACGAATATGCGTTATCTTCAGTATGGAACGCTCCAAAAGCTGGGACTGGGACATTTTGACGCATGGGCGGCTTCTTTTGGAGAAACACAGACAGCCATAGAGCTTGCACCGGAAGGAACCGGATACCGGGCAAAGACAAGATTTGCGAAGTTTTTCAATCTGCCGGAGCTGATTGCACTTTTCAAGGAGAGTGCGGACATTCAGACACCGGATATGTTAAAACTTCCTGTGCCGGAAGCAGAATATGAAAATGTGGTTCTAAAGCCGAGTGAGTTCCAGAAAGACATGGTAGCGTCACTTGCGGAACGTGCCGAAGCAGTCCGGGACAGGCAGGTACAGCCTTACGAGGACAACATGTTAAAGATTACCAATGACGGAAGAAAGCTGGCACTTGACCAGAGGCTGCTCAATGATATGCTTCCAGATGAGGAAAATTCCAAAGCGTCAACCTGTGTGGAGAAAGCCTATAAGATATGGGAAAATACCAAAGAGCAGAAGTCAGCACAGTTGATTTTCTGTGATTTATCGACACCGAAGGGCGATGGCACTTTCAATGTGTATGAGGATATAAAAAATAAGCTCATGGAAAAAGGAGTGCCGGAGAATGAGATAGCATTTATCCATGATGCCAATACAGAACTCAGAAAAGCGGAGCTGTTTGCAAAAGTAAGAAGCGGACAGGTTCGTTTTTTATTAGGTTCCACCGCCAAAATGGGAGCCGGTACGAATGTGCAGGACAGACTGATTGCATTGCATCATTTGGATGTGCCTTGGAGACCTTCTGACATTGAACAGCAGGAGGGAAGAATCTTACGACAGGGCAACCAGAATGATAAGGTCAAGATATTTCGTTATGTTACGGAAGGTACATTTGACAGTTACTCGTGGCAGCTCATTGAGAATAAGCAGAAATTCATCGGACAGATTATGACCAGTAAATCTCCGGTACGAAGCTGTGAGGATGTGGATGAAGCGGCACTTTCCTATGCGGAGGTCAAGGCACTTGCCACAGGCAATCCCTACATAAAAGAAAAAATGGATCTCGATATTCAGGTATCAAAGCTGAAACTGATGAAGGCAAACCATACCAGTCAGAAGTACAGGCTGGAGGATAACATCACACAACATTATCCGCATCAGATCGCCATTTTCAAGGAGCGTATCGAAGGCTTTACCGCTGATATGAATAAATATGCGAAAAATAAGCCGGAGGATAAGGAGCAGTTCTTTATGCAGGTGGGTGGAAAATCATACACCGACAAAAAGGAAGCTGGAACTGCAATCATAGCCATGTGTAAGGAGATTAAAGGCATCAATGCCAGTGCGGATGTAGGTGAATATCTTGGATTTAAGCTGAATGTAACCTTTGATTCTTTTAACAATAAATTTGTGATGAATGTCAAAGGAGCCATGAGCCACCCGATGGAAGTCGGCTCTGATCCGCTTGGAAATATCACAAGAATCAACAATGTACTGGAAGCCATGCCTTCACAGCTTGAGGAAGCACAGATGAAGCTATCCAATGTGAAACATCAGCTTGAAACAGCAAAAGCAGAGGTAGACAAGCCATTTCCACAGGAAGCAGAACTTGCCGAGAAACTGGAGCGTCTGGCAGAGCTTAATTCTTTACTCAACATGGATGAAAAGGGCGATGATGCGATTGGCATGGATGACGAAGCCACGGAACCGGAAAAACCACAGGAAGATGTGAAAAAAGTGGATAACCGGGAGGAAGTGGTTGCGGATATGCCAATCAAGCAGAGCAATTTGGAAAAAGCAGCACCAGAAGGAGAACGCAGACTTGCAGACCGACCTGCAGAACGGACTTCATTGCAAGAAAAACTCGCAGCAATGAAGGCAAGGGTGTCCGGGACACCTGCAGGAAGGGATGCAGTGGATAAGGCAAAGGGGAAAGATCAGATTTTATAAAAAAAGTTTTATTCCCAACTTTATTCCCAACCTGTCAGCACTATTCGGGTTGGGAATAAAAGCAGGATTATTAAAAATGTTATAGCAGTTGATGTAAAGGCAGTCAGTGGTGGCTGCCTTTTATCGTACAAAATGGAGGTCATTTATGGCAGAAAATAATACAGAAAAACAGCGTGTGCAGGAGCTTACGGATAAACTGGAGCAGGGATTGCAGGATTTATTCAACAGTGACAGTTACTGCAATTATCTTAGAACGATGTCAAAATTTCATAATTACAGTTTTAACAACACGCTCTTAATTGCGATGCAAAAGCCTGACGCTACGTTAGTGGCCGGATACAAGGCTTGGCAGAAGAATTTTGAGCGTCATGTAAATAAAGGGGAAAAGGCAATCCGTATCCTTGCACCTGCACCCTATAAAATCAAAGAGGAACGGGATAAGATTGATCCGGTTACACAAGAGTTGTTGCTTGATAAGGACGGAAATCCGCAGAAAGAGGAAGTCGAGATAACAATTCCGGCATTCCGGGCAGTATCCGTTTTTGATGTGGCACAGACAGACGGAAAGCCGATACCGGAACTTGCGGCAAAGGAGCTTCTTTCAGATGTGGAAGGGTATCAGGATATGATTCGTGCAGTAGAAGCCATTTCACCAGTACCGATTGAACTGGAGGAGATAGCCGGAGATTCCAAAGGCTATTATGATAGGGAAGCAAAGCGGATTGCGGTACAGGAAAACATGAGCGAGAGCCAGACCTTAAAGACAATGATCCATGAGGTGGTTCACTCCAAGCTGCATAGCAAGGAAGTGGAGCAGGATGAGCAGATGAAAAAAGACCGCAATACCAAAGAAGTGGAAGCTGAGAGCATAGCTTATACAGTATGTCAGCATTTTGGTATAGATACCTCTGATTATTCTTTTGGGTATATTGCAGGTTGGAGCAGCGGAAGAGATACCAAAGAACTTAGATCTTCCATGGATACGATACGCAGGACAGCTTCGGAGTTGATTACCGGGATAGAGGAACAATTACAGGAATTACAAAGGAACAGGGAAGTATCACAGGAACAGACAAAGGAAAGTATTCTCCTCATACAGAATACTGACCTTTCAGAGTTCAGTCTGCTTGATGTATATGGCATGGACAGACCAGAACTGATGCAGGCATTGTCAGAAATGACAGACGATGACAAGTTGAGCATACAGGCATATTTGGAAAGCAGGGGTGCATGGACAACGGAAATCGGCAATCAGGATTCCAGAGAGTACGGAGAGTATCATCTGGATGTGCGTTATAACACGGATACAGATGAGCTGATTGATATGAAGGAGAGAAAGGCGGTCTATGATAAGGCAATGGAGCCGATCAATGCCGATGATGTGGTTGTTAAGTTCGCTTCCATTTTTGAAAGCGAATGGGAGGTTTTGAAAATCACAAATATGTTAAGGGATGATGTCGGAAAAATGCTTAAAGATATGGCTTCTCTTGATGAAAAAGAATGGGATGGCAATTACCTTTCATATATGGAAAAACAGGGAGCGGAAATCACATTACTTGCGTCCAGTAGTAAGGAATTAAATGGAAATATGACGGACTTTTGGGATTATGAATACGATTTTGATGCAGGTCTGACGGATGCGGAGGAATTGTCTGTCATGCAACAGGCAGAGCATATCATTAACCGGTTGGAGCATGGACAGCCTGCCTTTTCCGATGATGAAAGAAATCTGATTGTGAATTATGCGTATAAGCTGGGGGATATGGAGAAAACAAGGGAGCTTGCAGAACATATCTATGCACAGGAAGTGGATGGAAATCAGGATGTTGCATTAGCAATGATAGATGCACAAGCAGAAATCGACGCACTTCCGGATAGCATGGTCGGAATATCTGAAATGCAGGAGTATGGCTATACATGGATTGAAATGCTTCCACTAACACAGGAAAGGGCATTGGAACTATTTGACCATGACTTGCCTGTGTATCTTTTGCATACGGATGGTTCCGAGAGTACTGTAGCTGATAGAAAACAGATTTTAGAGCATGATGGAATGTGCGGAATAGAAAAAGGGGACTGGCAGAATGAACGGAAACTTCTCATGATGCAGGAAGAACTTACAGAGAGTAATTCCAACAGGGAAGCACTACTTTTATATGGAAATACCGATAAATACGGTATTTACCAGTTAAAGGATAATCCCGAACTGGACAAGTTCCGCTTTGAGGGAACGGAAAGCCTGAAGCGTATGGGAATAACCAAAGACAATTTTGATGCGGTATTGCCGGAAAATTATAAACTGGTGTATTTGGGCGAATTGTCAGAATTGCAGGGACGGACGCAATCGGAAACACTGGAAGCAATCTATAAAAAGCTTAATATTGACCATCCGGCAGACTACAAGGCACATTCACTGTCGGTCAGCGATATTGTGGTATTACATGAGAACGGGGAAAACAGCGCACACTTTGTAGATTCTTTTGGATTTACAGAACTGCCGAAGTTCATGCTGACACTGGAGGGCAAGGAAAATGAGATAGAGACGGAGCTTGCGGTTCATATCGCAGACCGTTATATCCTGATGCATGAATGTGATGAGGGATACGATTACTCCATTCTGAATGAGCAGTATCATTTACTGGATGGCGGTGTCTACGATAACCCGGATATTACGATTCAGCGTGCAATGGATATGGTGATTGCGGATTTGAAAGAACCGAGGTTTTCAGCGGTCACAGAGCAGTATTATCGTGATGAATTTTTGCAGGGCGAGGTGTATGCAGGTTCCGAAGCAGAGATTGTTGATTTTGAGGAACTTTCGGAGAAAGCCGAGGAAGTGGAACAGACAGATTTGGAAGCAAAGCAGGCAGAATTCAGAGAGAACAATCCGGATGTGGTTGCAGATTTCCGGGCAAAGACAGAAGAATTGTTTCATAGTCTGGACGGACAGAGTGCGGACGATATAGAAAAAACAGTGTATGCTTATGTGCAGTCGCAGATTGATGAATACGGTCTGGATGCGAAAATCGTGGATGTAGTGGTAGTCGGGAGCCGATGCAGAGGTATTGAGCAGGAAAATTCGGATTTGGATGTGGTTGTGGAATACACAGGCTCCACCAGAGAAGATGACCTTTTTAATATGCTCCATGAGGACAGCATTTATATTGCAGGCATACAGGTAGATATTAACCCGATTACAGAGAGCAGAACCGGAACATTGGAGACTTATCTGCCAGAAGTGGAAACCTATCTGCAGGAGAAGGCACAGCAGGAACAGGTCAATACACAGCTTGTAACACAAGGGCGGGAACAGGAACCGACAGAGCAGACGGAACTGGCAAATGAACCTGTTATTGAGCCGGAGACCGTCCATGTGACATTTACAGTGGCAGAATGTGGCGAATTTCACAATATTGGAGAATATCATGAGGGGATAGAAACGATTGAGGAAGCCATTCAGATTTATCAAGCCATTGATCCGTCCCGGATGAACGGTATCCATTCGCTTGGTGTGAATATGCACATCGAGGGAACAGAAGAATGGGAAGATGAGCAGGCGGACATTTTGAGTGGAAAATGTATTGATGTTGATTTCCTGAATTACACACCGGAGCTTCGGGACACTCCGAAAGTGCAGGATGCACTAAAGAAATTGATTGCAGCCTTTCCGGAGAAAGAGGTCAATGACCGGGAAACAAAAGAGCAGAAAATACAGGCACTTGCGGCAGAACTTGATCAGCTATCTTATGAGATTGATACATATGGATATAGAGATTCGGTATCAGACAGAGAATCACAGATACAAATGATTGCTGATGATATAAGAACTGGAAATGTGAAACCTCTAAGTATTTTCTTACAGGCATCTATTGACGAGGGGATAGACGAGGACAGTGAGAGACAGGCAAAGGAACTGCTTGTGAAATTGGCAGAGTACAAGCCGCTTGCTAAGATTGAGGAACTGGAGGAGCAGAATTATAACATGATTGATGAGAGGCTCAACAATGGAGTGGAAAAATTCAATCGTGAAGAAGAAAAGAAAGAACAGCAGGAAAAGCCGGAAGCACGTTCTTCCTTAAAGGAGAGATTGGCAGCCAAGCAGAAGGAAGCGGCACAGGGAAACAATAAGGATACGAAGGAACTGGAAAAATCAAAAAATTCACATAGGGAGATGTAGGATGATGAATAAATTCACAGTAGAAGAAATCAATTTCATGTGTGTTTTTGAGACACAGAACAGAATGAAGATGATGGAAGAAATCAGACGGGTAATGCCGCACATAAAGGACAGCGATATGGAAGATATTGCCGGGCAGGTATTAGAAAAATTAGAAGGCATGAATGATAAAGAATTTGCAGAATTAGTGTTAGAAGCGGCAGAATAAAAAGATGGTAGTCATTAGGAAATATCCTTTTGGCTACCATCTTTTTTGTTGAAAATTAAAGAGGAGCCGGATTACTCCGACTCCTCCAAGTATGTGTCCGCAAACACATACCCCAATTGCTATCTATAATATACTATATACAAGTGAAATATGCAAGCATTATATGGCATTTTTCAAGATGCCCAGCCGAGAAAACAAATCGGGATGAATGGTAATAGCTGAAACATTCGGGTTTACGGATGCTTCGTATTCTCGTGTGATCTTTTCAAATTCTCGAATAAATGATTTAATCTCAGTTTTAGAAACTTTCAGTAATTTCAAGTAATAACAAATGAGAATAATATAGTCACCAATAGTTTTGAAATTTATGTAAGGCATTCCCATTTCTAAAATCAGACACTGTTTCATTGGTCTGGATGGATCCATTTTTTTGAAACGGGTATCGTATACTACATCATTATGGGCAATAGCATTTCTCAGATCCTTTAAGGCATATACATATTTATAAAGCAATTCCCGATAGGTATCACTGGATAGATTTATGCCGATTGAACGGGATACTTTTTCACGCATATCAATAGTCAGACAGGAAAGTAGATAACCAAAATCGCCCATAGTAAGAATTTCGAAAATTGCCCAAATTGGAACCTCATTATAGTTGACATTATTATAAAAATGGGTGATTTTAGGGTTTTCTTTGCGGTATGCAGCGGCTATGGCATTTTGTATGGAACCTTGGAGATTCAGTTTGTTATTTTGGTATTTCTTTTTTATATCTTCGCGAGTTCCAGCCGGAGCATTTTTGTAACTGCTGATTGCTTTATCATACATATCATAGACACTGCTTGAATCTATTTCTGTCATAATTGTGTTTAATGCAATATTTTTAAGGGCAGTTTCAATAAACATCATTTTTCCATATAAAAGAGACTTTAGTTTTGTGTCATATTGTATGGTTGCGTTGATCTCATTGTATGAGGTAAATGGAAGGCGGTTTGAGGATGATACAAAAAAGCGGTATCCCTTATAACCATGAAAATATCCTGTATTGATCAGTTGCTGCTTTTGAGAAGTCCCTGAGATGGAAATTCCGTTATTTCTAAGATGCCGCATTAAGGCATCAGTTGATTTATAGTCTGTTTTCGCCATAGTATCTCCTAAGTGTTTGTGGTAATAAATTAAGTATAATACATGGTGTCATTATTAACAAGCTACAAGATAGGATTATTCTTTTTCTTAAATTGTTCCTGCACCGGATCGGTTTGTGCCCGTCCGAGATACCGGTCAAGATTTTCCTGTTTCCGCTTCAAATCCCGCACCTCTTTTTCACAGCTCTTGTAAGTAGCGGTCAGTTCTTTTTTCTGCGTTTCCAATGCCTGATATTCGGCTCGCAGCTTATCCACATTCAATCCTTTTAGCTTGATGCCTGCCTGTTCAAGCACCCGTCTTGCACCGCCATATAGGATGATCTGGCTCTCGTATCTGCGAAAATAAGCGTCCGGGTTCTTGGCTTTCTTGTAGGCGATATGATAGGAGCGGTTGTCTTTGTACTGCTCGGCATATTTGATGATTTCAGCAAGGTCTTTCATGCGATGTTCCAGTTCCACAACGCTCTGTTTGGCGGACTTGCCCGCTTCGGTTTTTACAGTAATCTTATGCTCCAAATCGGAGAGAGAACCAGCTTCATTATAGCTTTGTGCGGCGATTTTCAGATTCTCGATTGCCGCCCACTGTTGCAGTCCGGGACTGTTCTGGAATTTCTCGTCCGAGGTGTCAATGAGCCTGCGGGTGGAGTAATCCTTTTTCGGGATAACTGCCTTTCGTTCCCGCTTCTTTTCAATGCGTTCCCGGATACGTTCCTTTGTGTATTCTTTCCCTAAAGACCTAGCACTGCCACGCACAAAACGCTCCTTGTCCAGAGGTCGGAAAGAGATATATTTCGCAGCATCTTCTCCAAAAGTTTCCCCTTTGATTTCGTAACCTTTTGCCCGCATCAGAAGCAGAAATTCTTCGTAAGTGGAAGCTGATTTGATACAGAAATTGATGTCCCGCCTGAGCTGTGTTTTCCAGGTTGAACCATTCTGATCAGACTGCCATTCCTTGTATTTTTTGCCACGTTCACCACCGGGAATGATGACAGAAAGATTGTGTTCTTTGCACAGTTTATCACTCAGGTGGCGGATGCGGTGGTAAGTCTGTGTGCAGTCATGGTATTTATTGTATTCGATGTTATCAGCCGCACAGAAGATGATATGGTTGTGTATATGCCCCTTATCAATATGCGTGGTGACAACATACGAATATTTCCCCTCTAAAACCTTGTCTGCAAGCTCTTTTCCGATGCGGTGTGCTTCCTCATAACCGACCTCGCCCGGAGCAAAAGCCTGTATGAGATGATAGGCTTTGTTGGGACTGTTTTCCCTGCAATGGTCAAGCGTATATTTAAAGTCAATCGCCGCAGTTTCGGGCGCACACGCATAAGACGAAACATAGATTTGTTCATCGGTTTTGTCTGGGTTACAGATATATTCTATGGCTTTATCAACGGTTGCTTTGATAGCATGGATTTTTGTGTATGCCATACCTCATTCATCAACTCCTTTACTTCGTCTATGTCCTCCTGATAAATGTTTCCGGTGCTGTTTACCCTCTTTGCGATCTGGTTTAAACTGGAGCTGATACGTCCCAGTTCTGTATTGTAATTTCGCAGATAACTGTAATCGACATCATACACATATCCATATAAGATCAGCTTGCGCAGGAAAGCAGACATACTCTTCATGCCGGATGCTTTGAACTTGGTGTTGAGGATGTACTGCTCATCATCGCTGAGATAAAATTGCACCGGATTGGTGCGGTTTCGCTTTGCCATTTCTGCCACTTCCTTTCTTACTTTTGGGTACAAAAAAACTGCTGTAAAATGTTCGATTTTTACAACAGTTCGTTTCAGGTTTTATTCAGTTTTGGGTGTAATTACCCACAGCAGATTGTAGCAAAAGTGGCAGGAAAGGTCAAGGTATTCCACAGGAAAATCAAAGAAAAAATAAAAGAGGGTTAGGGATACTTCCCTATGGAAATTCACACGCATATACGATAGGAAAGTGTGGGGAATTTCGCCTGTGTCATGACACAGGCAGTGCTTGCTAAGGTTGTTTTTTACCACTCCCAAAGGGTGTGGCGGATAGTAAATGTGGATAGTAAAGTAATAATATCAATATGACGATATAGAAAATGCGGGGAAGCATTGTATTTCAAAGAGTTTGAGATGTGTGTTTTCCGATCTTTTGAAAGAAATATTTGAATATTGAAACAGTGGGGTGGTGCAAGACTCTGCTGAATAATAGGCTTTTGCTAAAAGGTATCACTTTTGCGAAAATGTGTGATACCTTCTGGCAGGAGCCTTTTTATATAAAGATAACTTGACTTATAAATCTTACTGATGTAATATTTACACAAGTGCAGTGGGTTTCAAAAATATTTTTTTGATGTGAAATCTTACACATGTAATAAATAAAAAGGAAGGATGAAGAGTAGAACAGAACAAAAGGAAAATTTTTTTGTTCCAAAATCTTACGAATGTAATATTTTGAAAGCGAGTAATGAACATTGAAAATAGAATATGACCATTTCGACTATCGTCTCAATGGTCATACTCGTTAAATGGCATTTCATGCAAGCATGAATGCCGCTTGACTCGTTATTTGCCATATCAGCAAAGCAAAATGAATGGAGGTCAATATGAAGAAAGGAAAAAGCAGACATAAAAGAAAGAAAAGCAGGCTCCTATGGATTGCGATTGCTGTTATAGGAATGGCTGCGATTACTGTTGCGGTATGTGTGGCAGAAATGTTCAAAAAGGAGGATGTGTGGAAAACACCAGAAGAACTTCTGGTTGAATACATGAATCACATCCCGGCACAGGAGTATGAGCAAATGTATAAGATGCTCCATATTGAGGCATCTGGCAATGTCAGTCAGGAGGATTTCATAAAACGCAATTCAGCTATTTACGAAGGTATTGAAATCCAGAATATGGCGGTCGAGATTATCGCATATGACGAAGAGCAACTGACCGTAACTTATCAGACATCTTTTGATACGGTTGCAGGAGAAATCAGCTTTGAGAATGAAGCATTTTTTCTGGAGGGCGAAGACGGGTATAAGTTGGTTTGGGATAATTCACTGATCTTTCCGAATTTAGCTTCTACTGATAAGGTAAGAGTTTTAACGACACAGGCAAACCGGGGAGAAATTCTAGATAGGAATGGACGAGTGCTTGCTGGAAAAGGAACTGCATCTTCGGTTGGAATCGTTCCGGGAAAATTGGAGAACAGGGAGGAAGCAATCGCCAAGATTGCAGAATTACTGGAAACCACGCCGGAAGTGATAGAGAAGAAATTGTCAGCACAGTGGGTAAAAGATGATTCTTTTGTTCCAATAAAAACGATTCCGAGAGTGGAAGAAATCGAACTGCTAAAAGTAGAACCGGACGAAGATGTATTGAAGGAGAAAGAAAGGCACGAAAGTTTGCTGGCAATTCCCGGAGTAATGATATCTGACGTTGAAGTTCGTGAGTATCCTTTAGGTGAAGCGGCTGCACATTTGGTAGGGTATGTACAAAGCGTTACTGCAGAGGATTTAGAAGAACATGCAGGAGAGGGATATACAGCTAACAGTGTGATTGGCAGAAGCGGAATGGAAGGTCTGTTTGAAAAGGAACTGAAAGGGCAAAACGGCTGCAGGATATACATTGTGAATTCGGAAGGCAAAGAGAAAGAAGAACTTGCTTGTATTTTAGTGCAGCACGGTCAGGACATTAAGCTGACGATAGATGCCAGTTTGCAGATTGCCTTATATGAGCAGTTTCAGGAAGACAAGAGCTGCTCTGTAGCCATGAATCCATATACCGGAGAAGTACTGGCTTTGGTCAGTACACCATCTTATGACAATAATGATTTTATCATGGGATTGTCCAGTGAGCAGTGGACAGCATTGAATGATGACGAGGATAAGCCTATGTATAATCGGTTCCGGCAAGTCTGGTGTCCCGGTTCGACATTCAAGCCAGTTACGGCTGCGGTCGGTTTGGAATCAGGAGCAATTGATCCAAATGAAGATTATGGTAATGTAGGATTAAGCTGGCAAAAAGATGCATCGTGGGGGTCTTATTATGTAACTACCCTTCATGCATATGAACCAGTTATTTTAGAGAACGCTTTGATTTATTCCGATAATATTTATTTTGCAAAGGCAGCATTAAAAATTGGTTATGAGGAAATGGAAAGTTCCCTGACACAGCTTGGCTTTAATGCGGAGCTGCCATTTGAGATTAAAATGGCAAAGTCGCAGTATTCCAATTCAGAAAGTATTGAAACAGAAATACAGTTGGCAGACAGCGGTTACGGTCAGGGACAGGTTTTAGTGAATCCATTACATTTGGCATGTATCTATTCTGCTTTCTGTAATGAGGGGAACATCATAAAACCTTATCTGGTCTATCAGAACGAGGTATCTGCAGAGTATTGGATATCAGGAGCGTTTTCCAGTGAAACCGCAAGTCGGGTATTGGAGGGAACGAAAAAGGTTGTAAACGATTCTCATGGAACAGGGTACGCAGCCCATCGGGATGACATAGTTCTGGCAGGGAAAACGGGTACAGCAGAAATCAAGGCATCAAAAGATGATACTTCCGGTACTGAATTAGGTTGGTTTGCGGTTTTTACAGCAGAAGAAACGGTGGAACGTCCTATATTGATTATCAGTATGGTGGAAGATGTAAAAGGAAGAGGAGGCAGCGGATATGTTGTTAAAAAAGACAGCTTGGTTTTGGAAGAGTGGTTTAGCCGCAATTAGTTTCATGTTGATAGTAAGTGTTTCGGGGTGTAGTGATACACCCCAAGAGGAAACAGCGGTTGTTGAAACGATAAGTGAGGTGCAGTTACCGGGACAAAAGGATGAAGAAGAAACCGAAAAGATGATTGAATGTTGTTTGGAACTTTATGAAAAGGCAGCAGAGGAAAATAAAATAGCTGATCTGGAAATGATTCGCAGCATTGTAAATCGGTTTGGAGAAAATGGGTATCCGGCTGTTGACAGCAGAAATCAGATTGATATGACTGAGGCAGAGCAGGTAGAGTGGTTCTGTGAAATGGTGGATACGCAGGAAGAGGCTGAAATAACAATTATTGAGGTCAGTTACTTGGGCGGATTTGTAAAATACGATTTGGAAACAAAAGACGGAAATGTGGATGTGGTCAGAAGCTATTATAAGTACGAAAACGGAAACATGAAACGAGAGGTGACAGGAAGTTATCAGGCGGAGTATTGGAATTATACAGAAGATGGTTATCTTATGTTTTCAGGAGTTTGGTTTTCGGAAGAATTATATGTACTGACATTGAGCGGAGCGGAGGAGCATACCGCATTACGGGTACAGCCTTTGGATGAAACATACAGAGAGTTGAGTCGGAAGTATCTTCTTCCAATCGGCTTTGAACAGAATAATATGTTCATTGTAGATTGGAGCGAGGATGATTTTGGGGATTTGAATTTCTATGATATGTATGATCTTCTTTATCCAAAAGTAAATGGGACATACACCCCTTATGTTGCAGATGACAATTTAGGAGTTGGTGCTGTTTATCGAATTCCCAAGGATGACTTTGAAAGCGTTATCATGGCATATTTCAATATCGATAGTGAAACATTACAGTCCAAAACTATCTATTATGCAGAGGATGAAACCTATGAATATAAACCGAGAGGATTTGAGGAAGTAGAGTATCCGGAATACCCATATTCAGAGGTAGTTGGATTTACAAAAAACAGCGATGGAACACTTACGCTGACAGCCAACGTGGTGTTTCCTTATGCGGGTGATTCCAAAGTATTTGCCCACGAGGTTGTAGTTCGTCCTTTGGAGAATGGAGGCGTACAGTATGTGTCTAACCGAATTATACCGTCTGAGGATAATTACAGGGAAACATGGCATACCCCTCGTTTGACAGCCGAAGAATGGGAAGAAATATATGGAGGCGAATGATGGAAGATGTGAAATGGTTGCTTAAAAAGTGTGGACTCCCAATTTTGATATTGTTGTTTGCTGTTATAGCCGGGGTGATCTGTTGGGGAAAACTGCATACAGAGGAACGAAAAGTGGCGGAAGAAGTATGGGAGCCACCTGTAGAAATCGAAAACAGTGAAGCAACAACAGAAGCAGATGCGGAAACTTCTACAGAGTCAGCATATTGGTTCATTCCACAATCCAAAGATTGCCTTATTTCAGATGAGGAAAAGGAGCAATTACAAAGTAAGGTGTTGTCAGCAGCCGAATCAGTCAGCGAAATATATAAGGATTTCGTAATTGCAGATGCAGCAAACTATTCTTCCGGTATCAGTGAGTTTTCTGGCGAACAGAGAAAGAACGTAGTGGAAGCCTTGGGAAAAAGAGGTCTGGTAAGTGTTGAAGAAGATACTGCTATGCAAAATCATGAAGCAATCGAAGCATTCTATTCAGATTACTTGGATGGACGGGACTCGATGGTTACGGTATTCGAAGTGCATAGAGATGGGTTGATTGGAGCAGTTACTTTTATTTATCGGAAAGGTAAGCTGCAGACTTATTATATAGGAGTTCGTTGGAAGGAAGGTGGAGTACCTGAAATACAGGGAACTTCGGTAAGTAATGTAGCTGAAATCAAACTTACTGAAAAAGGGTATTTTATCTATGCATATGAATATGTGATTGCACATGCAAGTTTGAGACAGTATTGGAGAATAGAACCGCTTCCGGAAGACTGCCGGAAATTGACGGAAAAATACATATCGGGACTAAGCTATGTGAATTACAACGTGCTTGTCACAAACTGGGACAGTAATAATGTGGAGGACATACTGATGCCTTGTATGTATGAAGATATTTATCGGATTTATACAGGTGAAAATTTGAAAACGGAAGATTGGAAAATTTCGGCAGAGGAATTTGAAAAGATTATGACCACCTATTTTCCTGTATCGGTGGAACAGTTGAGAGAGCATCGTGGATATGATGAGGGCAGCAACAGTTATGAATATGAAATGATTTATGCCAGCCCATATCCGCCCTTTGGAGAGGTGGTTGATTATACAGAAAATGCGGATGGAACAATTACGCTTATCGTTGATGGAGTATGGCCGGATTATAATTCCGATCTCGCTTTTAGAAACACGGTTGTGGTCCAACCATTTGAAGATGGAACGTTCAGATATCTTTCTAATTCCATAGAGCAAATAGAATTGGAACTGCCACCGATAGCAAGAACGAAAGGATGATTTTATGGTATTAAGGAAAAAAAGTATTCTACTGATTATGGTATTTCTGATTGGGTGTTTCGTATGTGCCTGCGGAAAAGAAAAGAGTGTTGTGGGTGAAACTCTTGCGGAAGATACGGAAGAAGTATCTCCCACGGAGGAAACAAAAAGCGCTGAGGAAGAAGCTGCAGAGCAGTGGGAAAAGGGCTATGGACTTCCAGTGGATGAACAGGAGGAAAAAGAAGCTGCGAATGACTGCAAAAAAATGATGGAACTTATTTTTGACATTTATAAGGATGCAGATAAAGGGACAGCATCAAATGTGGTTCTGAATGATGAAACGGTTCTGGAAATGCAGAAAAGGTTAATGGAAACGGGATGTCCGGTTTCCACTTTGGTAACATACTCCAATATGGGAAATTATGAAAGTGTGGATTCTTATCTTGAGAATTGCACGGCTGGGGAACGTGGTTCTGTAGTAGTTTATGAGATACATAGTGATGGTGGAATTGGTAGAATAAAATACATTTATGATGGAACGGATATGTATGTTGTAAGTGCAGGAAGCGTATGGAATAAGAATGGTAAGTCGGGAATGTCCTATATATCCTACACCAGAATAAAGGAGTGGAAATATACGGATAAAGGATGGTTTTGTTATGAATTATGTGTTCCGGAACCGCCGGAGGTTACAGAGATTGTTGACGGAAGCTGTCTGGTAAGAATAAAGCCATTATCTAAGGAACAACGGGAAATGTCAGAACGATGCGTACAAGGTCTGGGGTATCAGGGAAATAATCTTTTATGCTCGAATTGGGATACCGACCATATGGAAAAACTGGACTATAATGGAATATATGAATATCTGTATGCCATGAAACATCAGAAAGCGTTTGATGCCGAGGATTATCCAAATGGAATACCAAAAGAAGAATTTGAGAGTTTGATCATGGAATATCTTCCGGTAACAGCAGAGCAAATTCAGGAATATGCGGTATTTGATGAAAAAAATCAGACTTATGTATGGGTACGACTAGGCTGCCTTAACTATGCACCAACTTTTTTTGGAACTTCGTTGCCGGAGGTTATTGATATCAAAGAAAATGAGGATGGAACAGTGACATTAACGGTGGATGCGGTGTGTGATATGGTCATTTGTGATGATGCGGTCATAACCCATGAACTTACAGTAAAGTTTGCTGATGATGGTAGCTTTCAATATTTGGGGAATGAAATCTTAAATGACGGAATTATGCATATACCAGACTACCAATACCGAATTCGTGAATAGCAACAGAAGAATGATTTGATAATAGTGGTATTCTATGGTAATCTTACGGGCGTAAGAGAAAGGAGGATGGAATGAAAAAATTAAAATTAGTTGGAATATTGGCAGCAGTTGTATTGATAGGCAGTGTGATTTCAATTCCACTTATAAATAACCATACAGCCTATAAGGTGGAAAAGGCATTATGTGAAATCCCGTTGCCAGAGGAAACAGAATTGATAGAGTCGTTGTCACAGGCTGGGAAGCTGACGGGTAACGGAAATGGAATGCAGTATTTCGGAGCAATTTTAATTCGAAGTGATTTGTCTTTGGAAGAATTGGATGCTTACTATTCAGGTTACAGAAGTAATGAATGGGAATGTTTGGTGGAAACTCAGGAAGGGCAGTCCATTGAGGTGATTGATCACGAGACACTACAATTTTCGGAAGAAATAAAGGATAGCGGTTATTACATTCTATATTCATGGGGAAGCGGAAATTCTCTATTGGAAGAACTGGATATACGTGGACATTAAAAGGAGTGTTATAACAATGAAGAAATTTTTGAAAATTATGCTATGTATTATGGGGTCGCTTCTTGCAGTAATTGTAGCATTTTGGTTTAGCATTTCGTATTTGATTTTAATTAGATTATCTACATGTGAAGTGAGGTGTTTTTGTGCGAAAGCACAGTATTATTTCTAGCAGTAGTGCAAATTTATTGCATTGCCATTGGTGTGCAATTTTGGCATAAACTCGTGTAGACACTATCTAGTTAACTATATTTCATTTTGTATTTATTGTAATGTTATTTGAACCAAATCGATTGCTATTTCTTTTGCCAATGTGCTGGATACATTCATACCATCAGTTCTTCCAAGACGCACACAAAAATACACATCTCCTGTTTTACTTTCCGCAACCCCTGTAAACCAAGCGTCAACAACAATACCATCGACTTTTCCCATTCCGGTTTTTCCATATATAGAAATGTCAGTACTATCAACCTCTGATAAAAGCATAACTTGCTTTAATGTATTCTGTGTTTCTTCTGAATAATTCGATTCTTTTCCAAAGATATGCTCCATTACTTCCACTTGTTCTTTGGGTGAAATCATTAAAGAAGATTCAATCCAAAAGCCCGTCAAAGCTCTATTACTATTATTTGTATTTAATCGTCCCTCCCAATCAGAAATATCACAATTACCATATTGGAGCTTATCTAATTCCTTCTGCATTAAATCTTCTCCAATATCATCAATGACCTGTCTGAAATACCATACACAAGAAGTACGAAAAGCTTCTTGAAAATCAATATCTTTATTCCAATCTTCATTCCAAAATATTTCACCACTCCATGTTTTAGTAGAGTTTTCCGTTTCAATAATTCCGTTTTCTAAGGCAATCAAAGAAGAAATAATTTTAAATGTCGAACATGGTGAACTTCTTGTAATTGCAAGATCACGATTATAAATTGTATATTTTTTATTGGATGCATCATATATAACTGCTGTTCCATTCAATCCATTAAAATACTCTGACCAGTCTACCTCTACTATTTCTGGTATTTTCTCTGTGCTTTCATCGGAAAATTCCATACTTTTTTCCATAGAAGTTCTGTTTACTCCATTTTCCAGTGTTTCTTGATTTTCTTTTTGGTTTTCAACCAAGCTTTTTTCCTCTACAGTATACTTACTACCACAGCCAGTTAAAATAATTGCACATATACATGCTGTAAATATCATTTTCAAATAAAATTTATTCTTTGTTATCATTATTATCTTTTCTCCTGTCTTTATATTTTTTTATTTATACCACAAACGTAACATCAACATCACCGTTATTGCAAAGTACTTTTAGTGTTTTTTTACCAATATCTTTATGTTTTGGCAAACTGCTATCACCTTTTTTGACTTCTGATTGAATGACGAAATCCTCATACCTGCTTCCAATCATGCCAGAAATATCCCCATTTTTAACGGTCAAAGTCAAGGTATTTCCTACATCTAAGCTCTCAAAAGTGATGTTTCCGTCGTTAGTCGAAATATCAATGCTTCCCGTAACAGCCAATACTGGAAGTGATATATCTTCATTTGTCGTAGATAGCGTAACAGTATCCAGAAGTGTAGTCGGCATTTGTAATACGATTTTCCGATCTTTGGTAGAGGGTTTTCCCCCGATATAATCCGTCCATTCTTTGTTGTTGGCATTTACCATAGTCAGCACATTTCCATCGGAAACAGAAATATCATAATACTCTTTGCTGTTTTCAGAATATTGGATATGCACCTGTTCGTCGTCAGATAGTGTTACTTCAATTTCTCTGTCCCTCACATCAAGATTTATTTCGTTGACCTTTGTATCCGGCGTAAAACTTTTTTTCTCAAAAGGTTCGCTTTTCCCGAGCAGCCCGCCAAAACAAAGCTACTCATTACAAAACAAAAAGCAAGTGCAAATATTTTTTTCATAGTCATTCCTCCATATTTGATAGATTAGATTTATATTTCTAATTTGTAGTAATATCCAGCTTTATCAATTTCTCCGGTTGAATAAAAAACATAAAAAACGAAAGAAAGATAAAGTTTTTTTGCATTTTAATTGGTGTTATCTATTATCACTATCACTTTTTTAACGACTTGAATTTTTAGACCTCTTAAAATGTGTTTAAAGGCTTTTTCATCAAACCTATTATGCCGAAATCTGTCGTCAAACAAGGTGGAATATTTGAATGCGACCTATAGAAAGCTAAATAAGCAAAGGAGTGTACTTCAAATCAATACTGCCTTGCTAAAGATACTATATTGCTTTACTTTCGAAGCAAGCAAAAGGTAAACTAATACCATTCGGAACTGAGCGCAGAACTATGATAAACTGAGTATTATATATGAAATAGGATTTCAGAGTAAATCAATATCTTGGTTAAAATGTTTGAAAAGCCGCCTGTTATCGATACCCGTTAGATAGATAGTATTTATAACATAAGGTTCAAATCTCTAATTTTAAGTATTCCAAATTGTTATAGAAGCATCCTTATTTATAGACTTTTCTACATATCCTTACAAAAAAGGTGAAATGCTTGAATTCAAGTATTTCACCTCAGACTGTAGACAAACTTGGTGCTGGGTGTTATGCCCAGTACCATTTTTCTTTAAAT
>NZ_QUIH01000012.1:51739-53475 GCF_003479985.1 Clostridium sp. AM43-3BH | reverse complement strand
TCCTTCCGTTCTTCCTTTCGTATCTCCATATACTTCATCAGCAGATTGGGAAGAAGTGTTGCTTCCTCCGCTGCCTTTTGTGCAAGCAGCTCTTTCCGTTTTTCGCCCAGCTCGGTAATCCAGCCTTTGAGGTTTTGGATAAGCTGCCGGATGGACTTCATCAGATTGTTGGCGGCTCTGATTTCCCTGTTCAGGTTGCCGATATTCGTCTGGATACCTCGCTTTTCCATCTGCCGGACAGCAACTCCCTCATGGACAGTAGGGATAATATCAAGCCCCTGTCTGGCATAGGAACGCAAGTCCACACGCTCCGGGCGGTCATTGGCTTCCAGATAGCGGTTCTGGATGACCTCCCATTCATGCCGCCAGATTTCACAATACTTCTGGTCGTTCCAGTCCACCGTATCCTCCTTGTGGCTTTTCCACCTGCCGGATGGCAGCTTTATCCGTTCCCCATTCTCGTCAAGGTCATAAACCTTGCGGCTCTTGGGAAGCCATTTCCCATGCTCGTCCATTGCCCGCATAGTCAGCAGGACATGGGCGTGGGGATTGTGTCCCGGCGGGTGGGGGTCATGGATGGCAAAGTCAACAATCATCCCTTTGGAAACAAACTGCTGTTCACAAAACTCCCGGACAAGGACAGCATATTGGTCGGGCGGTATCTCTCTGGGGATGGTAAGCACCCACCGCCTTGCAAGCTGGGAGTTCCATTGTTTTTCCACCGCTTCGGCGGCGTTCCATAAGGTATTGCGGTCTACATACGACCGTGGGGCGTTTGCCGGGAGCAGAATTTCATTGTGGACAATACCACGCTTTTCCGGGTAGTGCTTCACTTGCTGGTCGTATTCACAGAACAGCTTTTCGCCGCTTTGGTAAGCAGCGGCGGCAACCGCAGACTGTCGCTGGCTGCGCTGAACAATCGTGATTTCGTTGTGTGGGCAGGGCATTTCGTGTCCCTCCTTTCGGTAATTGGTGGATGGGGTGGCGTTTTACCACCTCATTTTGGCAGAAAAAAAGCAGGAGACCTTTTTCAGATTTCCTGCTCGGTGCGCCGCTGTGTTGGCGGCGGATATTTAGTTGTAAAAGTTCGGGACAAGTTGACCCGATGGGTAGATGGTACACTTAAAAATTATGGTTCTCTTGTCATTAGCTCATTAGCATAATGATTAAGAACTTCACAAGGTTCATATTTGCATTTATAACCAATACCGTCAATTATAATAAATGGATTGTATGCTATAATCTCCACTTGAGAACCATCTGCCAAAGACAGAGTGAAAATAACTGCTTGTCCGGCATATTCTGTATATGAGTTGTCCTTATTGTAAATAACTACCTCATTGAGATATGATACTAATTCCTCTGTTTCTACTATCTGAATTGTTGTATCAGGTGGCGATAACCGAACACTTGCCGAAGTAATATCTGCTGCCTCTAAATCTTTGAATGGTCTATGAGCAGAAAACAAAAGAAAGCTAATACCTATACCGATTAAACATATCAGTGCAATTAACAAAAACTTTTTATGCTTCATTTGATTCTCCTTTACACACTACTATGAAATTTCTTTTTCATCATCTCTTGGTGGTCGGACATAACATAACATTTCTTTTTCACAAGCACCAAATTTTGAGAAATTGGATTTCGCTTCTTTTAGCGTTATTCCATGATTAGAGTCACTTGGTTCGTTATCAGAAGCAATGAACGGGTCATTCTCCCAAAAACAAACGGGACAG
>NZ_QUIH01000012.1:0-51729 GCF_003479985.1 Clostridium sp. AM43-3BH | reverse complement strand
AAGCAATGAACGGGTCATTCTCCCAAAAACAAACGGGACAGATATACCCACAATCTTCATTTGCCGGAACATTATAGGTAAAATATCCGCAGCAAGGACATTGATATTTCATCATTTCGTATTTTTAGCTCCCCATTATAATTTCATATTTGAATAACAGCAAATTATCAAAAATATCATTCCTAAAATCGCAAGACTTTCGCATATAGAAACTATTTTGAAATTCCTCAAACTCATTTTTCCTTTTTTATATTCGTCATAACACAAATAAATTGTAATCGCTGCAAATACAATCGTTATAATCTCGATAACCGGCATCTATATCCCTCCTAAAATTGATTTGTCGCTCGTCATGCAATCTGAAAGTTATTATTTCAAAATAAAGGGTAGTATTATCATAACAATTCCTGATAGAGCAAATAAAATACCGCCAATTTTTGTGGTTTTCAGATATAACTCAGATGGCTCATCTGCACGATAAGATTTCCATGCTTCTGTTAATTTCCACACTAAATCTGGCTTTAAAAAAATAAACACACCTAAAACAAAAATTATAACTCCACCACTAATAGACCATAACATAGGCGTCCCTCCCGTTATTCAAGTCCAGTTTGTTATTGATTTCATTATACTTTATTACCTATCGAAAAGATAGCGTATTTTATGAAACTTGTCAGATGGGAACAGCTTGCAGCGCAAGGTGTCCCCAGATGGCAAGTCCACAAAAGGGTAGCTGGCGGCAGCCAGCGCAGGGGAAGCGTAGCGTCCCCTGTTTGATTTGGAGCAGACCATGACTGCGGAAAATCACAGCCCTCCGGCGAGGAGCCTTCGGAGAACGCAATGCACCAACCTTTGGGTGGTGTATAATTGCGCCCTTAGTAAACTAAGGGGTTTCCGGCTTCTCCCGTTCCAGCAGTTTCTTCAATAGTTCCTGCGTGTCCTGCCTGTGAAAAATGAGTTTCAACAACAGCATGACATCATCATCTGTCAGGCGTTCCGGCTCTTGCAGAAAACTTTCCAGCATACCGCCACGAGTACAGAGCCGGTGCGTCCGTTCCTTTCGGGTAAGCTGCTTTAACTGGTGCTGCAATGCCTTTTCATCATTGATGGCTTTCCGCAGTTTCTTTTCGCTTTTCTCCAGCTCCCGGTTGAGCTTTTCCAGCTTTGAGGTATCAGGCAAGGGCAGCGTCCTCCTTTCCCGGTATCAACACATAAATCCTGTTTGGTTCTCCAACGCCCTGACGCACCCGCATGATAAGTCCGGCGTTTTCCAGTTCATTCAAAGAACGCTTGACCGTCATAGAGCTGCGGGACAGGACTGCGGCAATGGCTGTGACAGGGAAGCAGACAAACAGGATTCCGTTCTCGTCCTCCTGCCCATTGGAGAGCATAGCGTCCAACATCCGGCAGTACATGACCTTTGCGGTGCTGCTGACTGGAAACCCTGTCAACGCTCTTGGAAAAGCCATACAGGGCGGCAATGGTGTGTCTATCGTCATAAATTCAAAATTCATTCGGTGTGTTCCTCCTTTTTCTTTGCTCGTTTGGATAAATAACGGGGGCAGTCAATCACAACCGCCCGGAAGCTCTGCTTGCACCCATGCTGGCATTTCCGGCATAATTCGTTGTAAGTGACACGCCCCCGGTCATTGAGGTAAAAAGAAAGCTCATGCTTCCTCTTTTTGCTCATTCTCGGCATATTGCGCTTCCTTCCGTTTTCGTGTATGGTTTCGGGGCGATTTTCGGCAAAATTACAGCCATAGAGCCGCCTAAAATCTCCCGAAGTATCAGCGATAGGGTAGACTATCCCCCTATCAGATTGTCGTGTTTCGGTATCATTTCGGTGTCAGTTCGCCAGTTCTCCCCGGTGTCGTTCCTCCCCTGAATCTCACAGCGGCGTATCGCTCCCTTTGGTATGCTCGTTTCGGTCAGGGTTCCTCCACATCCCTGCCAAAAGTCATGGCACTACATCGCCGGGGAAGCATATCCCACACAGGCTGGTCATTCGATTGGAATAATCCATCGATGAACTACCTGTATCATAGAACATTTTTGTGCCCTGTGCCGTATGTCCACAAAGTAGGAATTAGGGGTAAAAATCAGAAATTTCCACGATTGCGGAATTGATATGGTATAATCAATTCAACGGTTATAAATGTTGTCAGAAGGGGGAACTGCTTCAATGAACGGAGCTACTACAATACAGGAACGGCTAAAAGATTTACGATTAAACAAAGGATTAAAACTGGAAGAACTGGCAGAGCAAACGGGTATTTCAAAATCGGCTCTTGGCAGTTATGAAAAAGATGACTATAAGGAAATCAATCATGGCAACCTTATCCTGCTGGCAGATTTTTATGAGGTGTCCCTCGATTATCTCTTTTGCCGGACAGAGAACCGGGCGGAGATCAACACGCCATTAAGGGAGCTGCATTTGAGTGATGAGATGGTAGCACTTCTGAAAAGCGGTCGGATTAACAACCGTCTGCTGTGTGAACTTGCCACACATAAGGATTTTATCAAGTTTCTTGCAGACATTGAGATTTATGTGGACGGGATTGCCACCATGCAGATTCAAAACCTCAATGCACTTGTTGATACCGTCCGGCATGAAATCATTGAACGGTATCGCCCCGGCGAAGATGACCCCCATTTGAAAGTGCTGCAAGCCGCCCATATCAGTGATGATGAATATTTCAGTCACATGGTACGGGATGACCTCAATCTCATTATCCGGGATATTCGAGAAGCCCATAAAAAGGACAGTGAGAGTGCACCCCAGACCACCGTTGCCAATGAACTGAAAGAAAATCTGGAAGCGGTCGAAAACTTCAAGGGTAGCCGGGATGAAAAGCTCGTTGTCCTTTACTGCAAACAGCTTGGTATCAACTATAAAAATCTGTCAGATGAAGAATTTCGCTGGCTAATTCGGATTCTCAAAAAGTCAAAGAAAATGGGAACGCCTATCAGCCAGAGGAAAAAACGATAAAGAAAAACCGCTGTTGCATGGTTTGTTGGCTTCCATGTAGCAGCGGTTTGTGCTGGGGTTATTCAGTTAAGTTTTCAGAGTGGAAAACTGGAAGTTACAGCACCATTTTCCATAACAATGATGAAATAAATGGTTGAAGGAAGAACATAATAAGTGCTACCGATACACATATTATGTAAAAGTCACCCATTTTTGAATTTGAAAAGATTCGCTTCGTAAAATTATCAGTTATCCTATGTACAATAAAATATCCAATTATAGTACCAACAGTATTTGTAATAATATCGTTTATATCACTCGTTCTAAAAGTAAAAATCTGTGATATTTCAATTAAACTTGTAACTATAAATCCCATTAAGGCAATATTTTTAATGTTTCTAAATTTATCCCACAATATCGGCAAAAAGAAACCAAATGGAACAAATAAAAGTATATTCAAACAAGCATTAATGAAATCCGAAACCATATCCAAAAACGGGATAATGTTCACTGCAAAATCAATTTTCAGAGATGCTATATTAGGAAAGCCTACAAGTGCTAAGACTGCAGTAAAATAAAACCCAAATACCATATAAATAATAGTTCGTTTCCAGCTATGAAAACATAACTTGTTATATATGCACCAAATAGGAATTATAAAAACAGCTGCCGCAACAATTTCGATAAGTGCACTATATATTCTATACACGTTTTTCTACCTCCAAAACTTCTAATTTGTCATAATCATTCTACGCGTGTTTTCCCAATAACAATGTAAAACAACGGTATCATTATAATCATTGCTGCTATGATATGTACATATATGAAACTTTGTGTTCCTGTAACAAGAAACAAACTTGTTATTGTATAATTCCATAACCAATGAAATCCTGTGGGCATCCAAATACTCTTTGTAGTGTAAAACATTTCATTAGCAAATATTCCATATAGAAAAGGAAAAATAAACATTACCAGAACAGAAATATTATCGGTATTAAAAATATGTGGTAGTGTAAAAATAAGTGCAGCTATTACGCAACTCAAATACTTATTTTTACATTTTTGCAGCAACAGCCCAAAAATAATTCCTCTAAAAATAACTTCTTCAATAAAGGACACGAAAAAGTAAAATATGAATTTCCCTTTATGATTCATCAACAGTGATAAAAAATCAGTGTCTTGAAGAATTATATTTGATTTGACTGATGAATAAACTATAAACAATACAATGATTGGCATTATAGCTCCAACTGCAAAATTCAGAAAGTCTATTTTTCTAAAATATAACCCTATGCTTTTTAACATAACGCACCTTTTAACCTCTGATTTGTCATAATCCTGACACCATACTATTATGAATAAATTATCTCATGCAAAACAATTTCTTCTGCCCGATTGTGGATATTATTGCACCGCCGCACCCATTCCATTTGACGGGTACACTTTAATTCCTCGGTTACGCCCTCGGCAATTTTCATCTGCTCCATGATGGTGTCTAACCGTTCCTGTGCCTGTTCGTTCAGGTCTGAAAGATATGTCCATAACTCCCCAGTCAAGGTCAATGTGTTCAATCGGGCTGGATGGATTTCCCTTAAATATTCCCGGTGCAGCCGTCCATACTTTCCAATGGGGCGGTGTTCTTCCGGCAGTTTCAGGTCTGGGATGTAGTAATCTCCAACAAAGATATAATCAATTCCGTTTTCCGTTATTCTTGGTTTCAATTCGCTCATGTTTTAATCTCCTCATTCTGGCTCATTTTTTTGCAAGTCTGGCTCTCCAGAAATATTGGTAAATCTTTGGTAAATTTGAGACTGAAGCACAAAAAACGCTTAAAAACGGGGCTTATGAGACGATTTGAGACTTTTCATCATGCCCGGTAAATCCTGCCGTGGCAGATGAATAATACTTTTATCATTGTTTTATTTCTCCTTGATTTTCCCCGGAATGCCCTGTTTTGCAAGGGATTCCGGGGATTTGTAGAATGTGTGTTTGGGATGGCATCTTGGCAAAATAGGGCAAGATGGAGCAAGTTGTTGCGGGCTGTTAGTAGTAAAATTAGTAGTAAAACGAGGTAGGCTTACTACTAAGGATTTTAAATACACATATCAAACTCTGTAATGGTCTTAACAAATTCTTGTAACTCTGTTAGCGTTGAAAATTCTCTAAATGACTTTTCTTCACTTCTTGGTTGTTGCTGAAGAATCGCATCAAACAAGGCTTCCAAACTCACTCTAGGATTTTTCCACAGCATTGTTTCTTCAAATTTATTACAATACAGAAACATTTTTACATCATAAAATTCAGACCATTTTTTTCTCTGCTCACCTTCATTTTTTGCCAAATTTATAATTGTAAATGGAGCAATATCTTTCATCTGGCTTAAATGATTGGCTGATTTCATCAATTCCACCGCTTCAACATCCGTAACAGGAGCACCATAACCATATACTGTAATCCCCGCCGCCCTAGACAACACAGATTTCGCCAAATTCCATTCATTAACAATTATCGGCTTGCTATTATAGTCTTTCTTTCCTATAGGATATAGCAATGGCATTTGCTCAAGTTCTTTAAAACATTTCGGACAAAGACAATTTGCATACCCTTTTATTTTGCACTCATAGCACAAACCGACTCCAGCATTACCATGCGGAAATATTAACTCAGGTAAATTCCCAACACATATATTTCTTTTATATGCTTGCATCAAAAATGGATCCCAGTTAAATGATATTATTGCATCTTTTTCAGTCAACGACAAAATCAAATAATCATATAATGTTGGTTCATCTGGAATCTGCAATTTGCTAAAATAATCGCACACTTCATATTCTAATTTTTTCTGTAAATCTCTATACTCAGTTTTTCCATTTATATCAGAAAATAATTTTTCAAAATCCTCCATCTGTTCATCCGAAAAATTATATTTTTTCAATTCATCCGTAAGGCCAAGAATGTTGTGTATATTTTTTAATAATGGAACTTTCTTTCCATTTTTATCTATCTCACAAGCAGCAATAGATGCACCTGCACCTACAATGACCACATGCGGATCTATCAAACGCTTTCCTACATGATTCGGTAATCTATATGGTAAAATATCTTGAAGTGACATTTGATAACCTCCTATCTGCAGCCATTATAAATGAGCTAACTAATGCTGCTTAATTTCCCAACATATTAGCCTTTGAATATAATGTTTTAATGGTTTCCATAACTTCATCTGAACTGAGGATTTTCTTCAATGCATCTTTAAATTCATCTATATTTTTACATTCATACTGCGGGCAAAAAAAATCCATATCCTCAGAGAAAGATTTCCCTACTGAAATCGCAACTGGATAATTCTGTTCAAAATTAGAATACATAATTAGCACTGTCTTACTATAGTCATCCAATGCCGGAACTATTACATTAAATATTGTTGCTGCACCATATTCAACTTCATGATTTGTCACTTTCATATAAATAGGTTTTCCATAAAGCACAAATCCCGTTTTATCTCCTAATGCAGATATCTGCTCTTTTAAGATTGTTTCTGGAAAGTCGCTAGTATTTTTTTCCAAATCTTTTACATTTTTAAATCCCCATAAATCTATAGCCATATTTTCATCCTCCTATAATTTCAAATTTTATTGGCAAATGATCAGAATATTTTTCTTTATCAATTGTTGTATTGGGAACAAAGTTGTGATTCTCTGTCTTTTCTATTATTTCAAAGTAGTCCCAGTTAAACTTATCAATATAACATGGTCTTAATAATACTGAATCAAATGAATACCAGTATATTGCATGGTCATCTTTGTCTCCTGAATTATAGTAAGAACCTTGAACTAATTTATTTGCACCCATTAAAGCCCAGATAGGATTAAAATAAAGATATGTTGTTCTCCCATCAATTTTTCTAGTTTTCTTAGCCGCATGACTAGCTGACATTGTTGCATTAAAACCATAACCGCTACATATTCCAGCCTCATATGGTTGCATATTAAAATCCCCTACTATAATTGTCCGTTTTTCATTATTTTCAAAAAATTCTTGTTCATATTTATTCAATTCCCTAGCTATGTCATTCGCACGGTTATATTGTGCCTCATTAGATTTTGTCTTTTTACTCAAAAGATGAACAACTACTAATAGACAATCAACTTTATCATATTTTTTTATCTTATAAATGGAATAATGCCCATCTTCTTTATATGGAATAATCTTAATTTCTTTCTTTGCCAACACTCTAATATCATTTTGCGGGCTAATCTGAATATCGTTCCATTCATTACCACTTAATTTGAGATGATTCAATATTGCAGTTATATCCAAATTTTCAGCTTCAGCCAAAGAAACTATATCTAATTGATTTTCCTTTATCATATCAATTAGTGGACTAATTAGATTTTTATTATATATGTTCCAAAATAGAATTTTGATTATTCTCACCTCTTTTTCATATAAACTTCCAATTATATTATACCAATAGATTATTTGCAACGGTGTACAAAGGGAACATAATAAAAAACTTAATAATGGACTGCCAATCTTACACAAAGTACCGCCCAAACGAGACTACGGGCGGTATTTTTGTATCATGGCGGAGAAAGGAGGAACTTCCCACGGGGGCTTGACTGAAAAGTTGAGCCCCTTTTTTCATGCCAAAAAACAGGAGGTAAATGCTTATGGCAGATGATAAAACCACAAAAACGCCGGAACAGCCGGTAACGGATAGCGGGCCGGGCAAGGAAACACCGCCTAATCCCCCAAAAGAGTCGGAGAAGGTTTCCGTTTCCCCGGAGCCGGAAAAAAAGACGGAACCAGAGGTAAAGACCCCACAGGTTTCTGTCTATAACTTCGCTGAAATTATGAAGGAAAAGAAAGCCGAGGAACGAGCGGCAGCTCCCGGCGTGGAAAAGCCTGACCCGGCAAAAGCGGAGAAACCGGAAAAGCAGCCGGAGGCTCCGAAAAAAGCAGAGGAAAAACCCAAAGAGCCGGAACAGCCGAAGCGCCGGGGCCGTCCCCCGAAAGCAGATAAGGACAAGGACGCAGCCTCGAAATCCAAAGCTCCCGCACAGAAAACGGAAAAGGCGGTCAAAAAGGAACCGGAGAAAAAAACGGCTCCAACGGTACAGGCCGCTCCCGCTCCGAAGGAACCCGAAAAACCGAAGGATGCTCCACGCCGGGGCAAGGAGCAGATCGTCTATATCAAGCTGAACGAACTCCACGCCTTCAAGAACCATCCCTTTGAAGTCCGGGACGATGAAGAAATGCGGGCTATGGTGTCCAGCGTTAAGGACAAGGGCGTGACCCAGCCCGCTATCGTCCGTCCCCGTGAGGATGGCGGCTATGAGATCGTGTCCGGCCACCGCCGCCAGAAAGCCAGCGAGCTTGCCGGATATGCGGATATGCCCTGTATCGTCCGAAACCTGACAGACGATGAAGCCATCACGCAGATGGTCGAGGATAATCTCAACCAGCGTGAAGAAATCCTCCCCAGTGAGCGGGCCAAAGCCTTGAAAATGCAGCTTGAGGCTATCAAGCACCAGGGCTCCCGCACTTCGGGCCAGATTGACCCGAAGGACGCAGGAAAACGCTCCAACGAAATTGTGGCCGAGCGTAATAAGATGGCGGTCAAACAGGTGCAGCGGTATATCCGGCTCAATGAGCTGGTTCCCGACTTGATGAAGCTGATGGATGAAAAAAAACTGGGCTTTACTACGGCGGTGGAGCTTTCCTATATCGGCAAGAAGAACCAGAACTATATCGCCGTTGCCATTGACAGCCAGCAGTCCTCGCCTTCACAGGCGCAGGCAAAGCGTATGCGGGAACTGGACGAAAAGAAGCTGCTCAACGGGGATGTGATCGACGGCATTATGATGGAGGACAAAAAGGAGGTAGACAAAGTGATTTTGACAGGTGCGGAACTGAGCAAGTATTTCGGCAAGGAAACTACGCCGAGGGAAATGAAGGACCAGATCATCAAGCTGCTGGACGACTGGAAGGGTCAGCAGAAGGAACACGAAAAACCGGAGAAGAAAACCGAACAGGAAAAGTAAGCTAAAACTTCGGGTCAGCATGGCCCGAGGATTGCGGGGCTCTGCCCCGCGCCCCGAAGCTCTGGAGATATAAATGATTCCCCGTCGCCAGTTATTCCGTAGCATAGCCGGGAAAATCAGTCAAGGGCAGCGCCGCCGCAGGCGGTGCCAGAGGCACCCTTGACGGATTTCTCCCGGTTATGCTTTTTCCCGGTCAAGCGACGGGGATATAAATTCTCCAGAGCCGTTCCCCTTCCCGGGGGAAGGGGCGGAGGGATTGGGCGAACTCTTGCTTTTCCCTAAACCAAAACAGAAATGGAGGCTCAACCAATGAAACGACCTTTAGCGTACCTGACCGCCGCATGGAGCGGCGAGCCGGATGTTGATATGGAGCTGGCGGCTCACTACTGCCGCCTTGCTTATGAGGCGGGCTTTTCCCCGATCTGCCCGCTCTTGTACCTGCCGCTGTTTTTGAATGACAGCGTTCCCGAGGAACATAAGGCCGGGATTGATATGCGCCGGGATATGCTGCGGCGTTCTCATACCCTGATCGTCTGCGGCAGCGTTGTGGACGAGGATGTGAAAAACGATATTGCGGTTGCCGGACGGCTGGGCATTGCGGCGACAACGCTGGAAGGGGTGCTTGCCGTGAAGGGACACGGCACCCCGGGCCATGCCGGACATTAAGCTGGGGAGCCTTTTCGACGGGATCGGCGTGTTCCCTCTGGCTGCTTCCCGGTGCGGTATCCGTCCGGTCTGGGCCAGCGAGATTGAAAAAGCGCCCATCTCCATAACCAAAAGGCACTTTCCCGATATGGCGCATTTGGGAGATATTACGAAGGTGGACGGCGGGAAAATCCCGCCGGTCCATGTGATAACCTTCGGTTCCCCCTGTCAGAACCTTTCTCTGATCGGCAACCGCTCCGGCCTTGCCGGGGCAAAATCAAGCCTGTTCTATCAGGCGTTTCGTATCATACAGGAAATGAGGGATGCTACTGATAACCTATATCCAGCTATCGCTGTTTGGGAAAACGTCATGGGAGCGTTTTCTACAAATGACCGGATGGACTTTAGAGCCGTCCTATCCGCCTTCTCGGACACCGAAGTTCCAATGCCTCCTTCGGGAAGATGGGGAAATGCCGGAATGGTGCGAGGGGGAACGCCTGATGTGTGCTGGCGGCTCATGGACGCCCAGTATTGGGCAGGCACCCGAAGGCTGGCACGAAGGCAGCGGATTTTCGTCGTGGCGGATTTTGGAGGCAGACGTGCCGCAGACATACTATTTAAGCCCCGTCCAATGCTCCCACTTCCTCCGCCTTGCGGAGAGGGCGGGCGGGCCGCCGCCGAAGGAGATCGAACAGCTTCTTTTGAAACAGGGCGGCAGATACCAGTCATCCACCCCTTTCAGTGCTTCCGTATGCGGGGAGCGGCAAAAAGGCAGGAAGAAACGGCCTTCCGAAACAGCTTCGGATTACCAACTGACCCTTTTCCCACTCTTTTAGCCAGTGACGTGACGCCCTTCGCCTTCTGGTATGAGGGCGACCCGGAGGGCGGCTGTATCCGTTTTCTGACGGAAACGGAAAGCGAACGGCTGATGGGGCTGCCAGAGGGCTGGACAAAGTACGGGGCGGACGGCGTGGAGATCCGGCCTCTGCAACGCTACAAGGCGCTGGGGAACGCGATTGCCCTCCCTTGCGCCGATTACATTATGGCCGGGATCTATGAGGTGCTGGCTGACCGGGCCGGAAAGGAGGAATGAGCCCATGTTTGAAGCCTATATAACCAACACCGCCCTGTACCCCTTGATGGGGATTGAGGTAGGGACAACGGTACATTTCCCCACGACGACACAGGAGTTGCAGGCCGCCCTTGCCAAAATCGGGATAGACGGGAAACGGTACAGCGAAGTGTTCTTTACCAGCTTTGACAGCGATGTGCTGGGGCTCTACGATCATCTCTACGAATGTGAGAACATCGACGAGCTGAACGAGCTGGGCCACGCCCTGCTGGAAGTACGGGATAAGGGCGGACTGGAAACCTTTGAAGCCGCTCTTGTCTTGGGAAACCACACACGGAGCGTGAAGGATTTGATAAACCTGACGCAGAACCTTGACCTTTACCGCTTTTACCCGGATATTTCCGATGATGAAGGGCTGGGCCGCCTTTACGCCGACGAGCTTGGGACCATCGACATACCGGAGCACATTCAGAACTACTTCGATTATGAAGCATACGGGCGGGATGTGCGTATCAACGAGGGCGGCGTATTCGCTCCCGGTGGATATGTGTCGGCAGTCCCGGAGGGCTTCAAGGAGTATTACCACGGGCCGCAGGACATTCCGCCGGAACACCGGATATTTGCCTATCCTGAAAAGGCCGAACCTGTCCACTCCATTCTCGTTGCACTCAAACGGTTTCAAGAAGCCCCGCCCGCTCCGAAAAAGGACAAGGCGGGGCCTTCCCATGAAGAACGGTAGGACTTCGGGCCAGCATGGCCCGAAGCATGAAGGAGGTGCATACCATCAACTATTACCCTATCAATGAAGGAGCCGCCCGCCGGGCAAAGGAAATGAACAGCTTTTCCGACTACAAGGAAGGGAGCGCAACGGCGGAATACCGGGCAATGGTGGACAAGGCCGCCGCCATAGCGGAAAAGCAGAAATCCCGGGTGGCCCCCATGTACCATGAGAAGATCGACCATTTGTTAGACACCTATGCCCGAAAGCTGGCTGAAAACATGAACCAGGGCTTTGCCATTGACGCAAGGGTTCCCTCTGTGATGATCGCCGGACCTGCCAATTTCCCGGTGGGGAAGAAGGAAAAACAGAACCGGGCCCGGGACAGCAACATGGAGGAATGGCAGTATATTCAAGGGCTGCTGGATAAGATACGCAGTACCGGCATGGGCGGGATCAGCGCCGATGACCCGGCAGCGATTGAAAAGCTCCAGAAGAAGCTGGACGGGCTGGAACGCTCCCAGCTCATTATGAAGGAGGTCAACGCCTATTACCGCAAGCATGGCAAACTGGATGGCTGTGCGCTGCTGTCGCCGGACCAGATCGAAAAGCTGAAAGCAAGCATGGCGTCAAGCTGGCGGAGCGACCCGAGGCCCTTTGAAAGCTACCAGCTTACCAACAACAACGCGGAGATCCGCCGGGTAAAGGCCCGTATCGAACAGCTTTCCAAACAGGCACAGCAGGAATTTTCCGGCTGGGAGTTCGATGGGGGTCGTGTGGAAATGAACCGGGAGGACAACCGCTTGCAGGTGTTCTTTGACGGAAAGCCTGACGCGGACACCCGGGCCGAGCTGAAAAGCAGCGGCTTTCGTTGGGCTCCCAGCGTGGGTGCATGGCAGAGGCAGCTCACGGACAACGCCATCCGGGCGGCTGACCGGCTGGAATGTATCAAGCCGCTGTCCGGCGAAAAGCCCTCCCAGCTTCAAAAGAAGCCCTCTATCTTGCAGACCATGCGGGAACAGGGCGAAAAAGTCCAGACGGAGCCGGAAAAGAAAGCTCCGTCCGGCAGGGATGCCGAGCGGTAAGCCTCGGGCCACATTGGCCCGAGGCTTTCTGTTCGCCGAGATTGTACGGGGGCCTCCCGGATAGCGGGAACCCCGACGGAAAGGAGGTTTTATGCAGGAAGAAGTAAACCAAAAAACGGTTGCCCTTTCGATCAGGACAACGAAGCTCACGGGAAAAGTGCTGGCTGCCGCTCTTGGGAAGGTGGTGCGGACGCTGCAAAAGCACCACCGGAAGGCGCTGACCCCACAGGGACGCCAGAGTGTGAAAAAGCTGATGAACCACTATGGCGGCAAAAGCGCCATGCCCTATGTGGGAGCCCCGAAGGATTTTGACCGGATCGCGAAGGAGTTCCATGTGGACTACGCTTTCCATAAAGTGAGCCCCGGCCATTACCTGCTGTTTTTCAAAGCCAATCAGGCGGACGCTATCACGGCGGCCTTCCAGAAGTACAGTGCAAAGGTGCTGGACAAAGAGCAGGACAAGCCTTCTATCCTCGGCCAGCTTCGGAAATTCACGGAGCAGATCAGGACGCAGGCAAAGGAGAAGCAGCGGACCAGAGAGGCGGTGAAGGACGGACGTTGAGTGACAAGATCAGAAAATATGTGCTCCCCAACCTGCCGTACCTCTTTGTGTTCTGGTTTTTTTCCAAAATCGGGACGGCCTACCGGACTGCACCCGGCACAGACTTCGGGACAAAGCTCATGGGGATGCTCGACACCTTCCCGAAAGCCTTTGAAACCTACTGGCCGGGGCTGGGCGGTATTGACCTGCTGGTGGGCCTTGCCGGTGCGGCTGGGATGTATCTGCTGATACAGTCAAAGATCAGGAAGGCAAAAAAATTCCGGCGGGATGCGGAGTACGGCACCGCCCGCTTTGGAACAAAGGAGGATATAAAGCCGTTTGTAGACCCTAAATTTCAGAACAATGTCATTTTAACCGGGACGGAGTTCCTTACCATGAACACCCGTCCGAAGGTACCTGCCAATGCCCGGAACCTAAACGCCTGTGTCATCGGCTCGTCCGGCTCGGGAAAGACAAGGTTCTGGCTGACCCCGCAGCTCCTTCAAGCCCATTCCTCGTATGTGGTGGTAGACCCGAAGGGCGGCACCCTCGACCAGTGCGGGCGGTTCCTGCAAAGGGAAAAATACAGGGTGCGGGTGTTCAACAGTATCGACTTCTCCAAATCCATGCACTACAATCCGCTGGCCTATATCAAGACGGAAAGCGATGTTTTGAAATTCGTTACCGCCCTGATTGCCAATACCAAAGGCGATGGCAAGGAGGGCGACGAGTTCTGGACAAAAGCCGAAACCCTTTTGTACTGCGCCCTTGTGGCCTATATCGTCTTTGAGGGGCCGGAGGAAGAACGCAACATGAATACGCTGGTGGAAATGATAAACAGCATGGAAGTCCGGGAAGATGACGAAACCTTCAAAAATGCGGTTGACTATATGTTCGATGGGCTGGAACGCCGCAGTCCCCAGCACTTCGCTGTGAGACAGTATAAGAAATACAAGCTGGCCAGCGGCAAGACAGCTAAAAGCATACTGATTAGCTGCGGAGCCAGACTTGCCCCCTTTGACATTCCCCAGCTTCGGGAGATCATGTCCTATGACGAACTGGAGCTTGATAAGCTGGGGGATGAAAAATCAGCGCTGTTCTTCCTTATCAGCGACACGGACACCACCTACAACTTTTTGGTTGCCCTCGCTTTTTCGCAGATGTTCAACCTTCTGTGTGAACGGGCTGACAATACCTATGGCGGGCGTCTGCCCTACCATGTGCGGGTGCTGTGGGACGAGGCTGCCAACACCGGGCAGGTGCCGGGGCTGGAGAAAATTGTGGCTGTCATCCGTTCCCGTGAGATCAGCCTGACACTCTTTTATCAGGCTATGAGCCAGTGCAAGGCATTGTACAAGGACCATTCTGAAACCATCATGGGCAACATGGACAGTATCGTGTTCCTCGGAGGCCGGGAGGCTTCCACCCTAAAGGATATTTCGGAAAACTGGCTGGGCAAGGCCACCATCTCCATGCAGACCGAAGGCCGGAGCCGGGGGCAGTCTGAAAGTTACAGCCAGAATATGCAGCGGCTTGGCCGGGAGCTGATGACTACCAGCGAGATCACCACCATGCCCGGGGATAAATGTATCTTGCAGCTTCGGGGGCTCCCGCCCTTCCTGTCCCCGAAGTATGACTTGAAAAAGCACCCGAATTACAAGTACACAGCCGAATTTGATAAAAAGAAAAACGCCTTCCGCTTGGAAAGCCTGTTCCGCCACCGGCCATTGAGACTAAAGCCGGAGGACGAATACACGGTGTACGAAGTGGACGGCTCCGACACGGACGAAGAAGCTGACCTGTTGAACTTCGATGATCTGGACAGCGACGAGTTCGTGTAACTTCGGGCCATGATGACCCGAAGCGCCGCCGATGTGGGCGGCTTTTTTTGTACCCAAAACCATCAAACAAACAAAATGGAGGAACGTATATGGAATTTTTCAATCAGGCAATCGACATTCTTAAAATTCTGGTCATGGCTCTTGGCGCCGGTCTGGCGGTGTGGGGTGTCATCAACCTTCTGGAAGGTTACGGGTCGGACAACCCTGCGGCAAATGCTCATGTACGGTAAAGAAGCAAGCAACCGAAAACAATAGATAGACCGCCAGCACTACACTATTCCGAACCAAAGACCAAAAGATAAGCATTTTGAGAAAATCTAAACTTTTGGATTTTCCTACAATGCCGACTACGGCGGAATCCCTCCCACTCCTTATATATTTCTTTCTGTATACATTGAATTTGTATTTAGTAAAATGCAGACAACACCACGGATCGGCTTTTGGCTGGACAATTCCAACCAAACACCGCAGCAGACAGTAGAAACCATTCTGAACGTTAGGAAGCCGGTATGATTGTTACATATAAGGGGAAGAAAAATTTCTTTTAGATACTTGTTTTCCTAAAACTGATGTGATATAATAATTAAACTGATGTGATATAATAATTCAATTCCAGAAAAGGAGTAAAAAATATGCGGCAAGGTATTCTTAAATAAAACTATAATCAAATAGTGGGAACAAAGGATTATGATAGTCCCTTTTGTAGGGGCTTAGTTTTTTGTACCCAATTTAAGAATACTTTTGCCTTATCAATTTTGACATATCCCCAAAAACAGCACTCACAAACAGGTGTATGCTGTATATGTGTATGTCCGCAAATTATCATCCCCAGTGGTAAAAGTATTTTACTGCTGGGGATTTTTATGCCCTTCGGGGCAGTAAAGGGAGGACAATCACATGAAAATAATCAATATTGGAATTCTTGCCCATGTAGACGCTGGAAAGACGACCTTGACGGAGAGCCTGCTATATGCCAGCGGAGCCATTTCAGAACCGGGGAGCGTCGAAAAAGGGACAACGAGGACGGACACCATGTTTTTGGAGCGGCAGCGTGGGATTACCATTCAAGCGGCAGTCACTTCCTTCCAGTGGCACAGATGTAAAGTCAACATTGTGGATACGCCCGGCCACATGGATTTTTTGGCGGAGGTGTACCGCTCTTTGGCTGTTTTAGATGGGGCCATCTTGGTGATCTCCGCTAAAGATGGCGTGCAGGCCCAGACCCGTATTCTGTTCCATGCCCTGCGGAAAATGAACATTCCCACCGTTATCTTTATCAACAAGATCGACCAGGCTGGCGTTGATTTGCAGAGCGTGGTTCAGTCTGTTCGGGATAAGCTCTCCGCCGATATTATCATCAAGCAGACGGTGTCGCTGTCCCCGGAAATAGTCCTGGAGGAAAATACCGACATAGAAGCATGGGATGCGGTCATCGAAAATAACGATAAATTATTGGAAAAGTATATCGCAGGAGAACCAATCAGCCGGGAAAAACTTGTGCGGGAGGAACAGCGGCGGGTTCAAGACGCCTCCCTGTTCCCGGTCTATTATGGCAGCGCCAAAAAGGGCCTTGGCATTCAACCGTTGATGGATGCGGTGACAGGGCTGTTCCAACCGATTGGGGAACAGGGGAGCGCCGCCCTATGCGGCAGCGTTTTCAAGGTGGAGTATACAGATTGCGGCCAGCGGCGTGTCTATCTACGGCTATACAGCGGAACGCTGCGCCTGCGGGATACGGTGGCCCTGGCCGGGAGAGAAAAGCTGAAAATCACAGAGATGCGTATTCCATCCAAAGGGGAAATTGTTCGGACAGACACCGCTTATCCGGGTGAAATTGTTATCCTTCCCAGCGACAGCGTGAGGTTAAACGATGTATTAGGGGACCCAACCCGGCTCCCTCGTAAAAGGTGGCGTGAGGACCCCCTCCCCATGCTGCGGACGTCGATTGCGCCGAAAACGGCAGCGCAAAGAGAACGGCTGCTGGACGCTCTTACGCAACTTGCGGATACTGACCCGCTTTTGCGCTGCGAGGTGGATTCCATCACCCATGAGATCATTCTTTCTTTTTTGGGCCGGGTGCAGTTGGAGGTTGTTTCCGCTTTGCTGTCGGAAAAATACAAGCTTGAAACAGTGGTAAAGGAACCCACCGTCATTTATATGGAGCGGCCGCTCAAAGCAGCCAGCCACACCATCCATATCGAGGTGCCGCCCAACCCGTTTTGGGCATCCATCGGACTGTCTGTTACACCACTCCCGCTTGGCTCCGGTGTACAATACGAGAGCCGGGTTTCGCTGGGATACTTGAACCAGAGTTTTCAAAACGCTGTCAGGGATGGTATCCGTTACGGGCTGGAGCAGGGCTTGTTCGGCTGGAACGTAACGGACTGTAAGATTTGCTTTGAATACGGGCTTTATTACAGTCCGGTCAGCACGCCGGCGGACTTCCGCTCATTGGCCCCGATTGTATTGGAACAGGCATTGAAGGAATCAGGGACGCAACTGCTGGAACCTTATCTCTCCTTCACCCTCTATGCGCCCCGGGAATATCTTTCCAGGGCTTATCATGATGCACCGAAATACTGTGCCACCATCGAAACGGTCCAGGTAAAAAAGGATGAAGTTGTCTTTACTGGCGAGATTCCCGCCCGCTGTATACAGGCATACCGTACTGATCTGGCCTTTTACACCAACGGGCAGAGCGTATGCCTTACAGAACTGAAAGGGTATCAGGCCGCTGTCGGCAAGCCAGTCATCCAGCCCCGCCGTCCAAACAGCCGCCTGGACAAGGTGCGCTATATGTTTCAGAAGATAATGTAACGTCTTGCGCAATGCAAGCGTTCATTGCTGGCTATTGCGAAATATCATTGATAAAATCAGTATCAGAGAGGAGAAACTATTTTGAACCAGGAACAGACGAATATTACAACAGGAAAGCAAATACGTCATCTGCGAACACAATTGGGAATGACACAGGAAGAACTAGCCGGGGAATTGAATGTTACCCGGCAGGCACTATCGAATTGGGAGAGAGATGTTAATGAACCCGATTTAAATATGTTGAAAAAAATTTGCTTTCTTTTTGGAGTCAACATGGACGATTTTGCGAAGGAGGTAATAACAAAGATGGAAACATATGAAAAAAAGGAGAAACGACAATTTAATAAGTACGATATGGCAATTGGACTTTTTTATGGTGTCGGGATATTTCTTGGCATTGGTATTTTCTTTGTTGGCGGTTTTATGACAATGTCGGGTGCAGGGTGGGGAGCATCACTATTTGGCGGTGGCTGTTTTTCTCTTGTATTTGGCTTGATATGCCATGCAGTTATTACATTGAGAAGAAATGACAAATGATGACATATCCTGCTTTCTAGACTTTTCGGTCATATCGCGTAAAAAAGCCGCTGCTTTTGGCTTTCCAATAGCGGCGGCAAAGGGAAATATCCTTTGAATACCTTACAGAAGAAAAGTTTTGCAGCATTATAAAAATAAAAGCCTATACCATTTTGGAAAGAAAAGATACATAATAGTCAAGACGGCAACAATCAGAAGTTATGGAGGGTAACAATGGAATATAGTAAGGAAGATTTAATGGAAGCAAAAAGGCAAATTTTGGGAGTGGGAGAGAACATGGGAACAGAGGAAAGTAAAAAAATCTGGGAGAAAAACGCACAATTTTGGGATAATGCAATGGGTGACAAATCTAATGAATTTCACAGAGAGGTAGTGCGTCCCAAAGTAACGGAACTTCTATCTCCTAATCCTGCGGATTACATTTTGGATATTGCGTGTGGCAATGGAAATTATTCTTCGTATCTTGCACAAAGAGGCGCTTCGATTGTCGCTTTTGATTACAGCAAAAAAATGATAGAATTGGCTAAAAGACGGCAATCACAATATGCAAAACAAATTGAATTTTGTGTAGCGGATGCGACCAATAGAGAAAGTATATTAGAATTAAAAAGAAATCGAGCCTTTACGAAAGCAGTTTCTAATATGGCAATTATGGATATTACGGATATTGAACCACTTCTTATGGCTGTTTATGAACTGTTGGAGGAAAGCGGAATTTTTGTCTTTGCAACGCAACACCCTTGTTTTATCACGTTGACTGAAAAATATATGACACCGCACAGTTACTATGGTATAGCGATTGAAGGGCAACCGGAGGAGCAGATTTATTATCATCGTTCCATACAAGATATTTTTAACCTTTGTTTTAGAGCTGGATTTGTCATTGATGGATTTTATGAAGAATGTTTCAAAAACAACAAAGAAATTCCTATGGTAATGATAGTAAGGCTTAAAAAGGTAAAACGTGATAGCTTAAAATAAATTCAAGTTTGCCGGATAAATAGCAAACCTGGCCGAGCCAGTCAACGGTCAAGATGAACGGGCTTCGCCCGCCGTTGACAGCCCCGCCCGGTTTTGCAGTTAGGCAGTCAAGGAGCGACAGCCTAAAGTGCTGCCGCCCCTTACTATCATAAAAAGCAACTACTAACCAGCCACAGCCCTTTTGGGAGGAAAGGGGGATTTTCCATGACCTGTACAGAAGAATATCGGGAACATATCGAGTACACTTTCCATGCCTTTTGCAAAGTCGTTATCCGAAATGCAACGATCAACGCAGCGAGGACACGGAGCAGGAAGCACAAAAGAGAAATATCCCTTGAATACCTCACAGACGAAAAGCACTACCCTTTAGGCACGACAGATGAATATTTCCAAGCCCCGGAGCCGGACGAGGAATACATACTTACCCTTTGCGGCGATACGGTCATTTTCAGCAGCGGCTTACTTGCGGAAGCCCTGTCACGGCTGGACGAACGGGAGCGGGAAATGATTTACCTGTCCTTTTTCAAGCGTATTCCACAGCACGAAATTGGCAGACAGTACGGGCGCAGCCGCAGCACAGCGGGCTACCATATCCGAAAAGTCCTACGGCAGCTCCAAGCGGAAATGGAGGGAATGGCATATGAGAAATAATAGGCTTCTCCCCTATGAAACAATCGTCCAAGCCACCAGCGGGGAGCCGGAAGCGGTGGGAACTGTATTGCAGTATTACCGCCGCCGCATACAATGTGCCGCCCGTGTGAATGGACGGGTAGACCAAGATACAGAGGACTACATCACCCAGACGCTTCTCACAGCTATTTTCAAGTTCCGCTTTGGGAGATAGCCCTACCGCCTACAACTGAATAACCGCCGCTTCGCCGGCAACCAGAAAGCAGTAAATCTATTCAACAGATTTGCTGCTTTTTTTCGTTCCTGTTTGGCATTTTTGAAAATCCCCAGTATGAAAAAACAAAAGGGAAAATTGCCGCCGCAGTTGGCAAAATCCCTTACTTATCCGTGGAGGGTATCAAAGAAAAAAATACTGCCATTGTCCGCCTTTTTCGGCTTGCGTGGTGTTGTAGGGAATAAGGGGAAATTCTAAAAATCTCCGTCCATTTTGCTTTGCGTGGTGTTGTAGGTAGTGAAAGGAAAATTTTCAAGATATGCCGGAATAGCGGGTAGCAAAGCCCTTTTGAAACGTCTTGTTAGCGGAAAGTACGGAAGCCGGGGAACGCCGGAGTTTTTCAGAGCAAGATTCTACCGCAGTACCAAAATTCGCTTATCGCTCATTTTGCCCCTGCGGGAATCTTGTTGGGGAGTGCCTTCCCCAAACCCTGCTTATGCGGCTTACGCCGCTGGAAAATCCCTCAAAATAATTTTTCGGATTTTTCAAAAACAGTTCCGCTTTACACCCTGTTTTTCTCCTATTAGTGAGAGGACACCACGCACAGCCGAAGGAGGTTTTACCATGCGAAAACGATATAACACGCCGCACCGCAGCCGGGTAGTCAAGACACGCATGACCGAGGAAGAATACGCCGAGTTTGCGGAAAGGCTTTCTGCTTACAACATGAGCCAAGCCGAGTTTATCCGGCAAGCCATAACCGGGGCAGCCATACGCCCCATCATAACCGTTTCCCCCGTCAATGACGAGTTGCTTGCCGCTGTCGGGAAGCTGACCGCCGAATACGGCAGGATCGGCGGCAACTTAAACCAGATAGCCCGGACGCTGAACGAGTGGCACAGCCCCTACCCGCAGCTTGCCGGGGAGGTACGGGCGGCGGTTTCCGACCTTGCTGCCCTAAAGTTTGAAGTCTTGCAGAAAGTGGGTGACGCTGTTGGCAACATTCAAACATATCAGCTCTAAAAATGCGGACTATGGCGCAGCGGAAGCCTATCTCACATTTGAGCATGACGAGTTTACCATGAAGCCCACCCTTGATGAAAACGGGCGGCTGATACCGAGGGAGGATTACCGCATTTCTTCCCTCAACTGTGGGGGCGAGGATTTCGCTGTTGCCTGTATGCGGGCTAATCTCCGCTATGAGAAAAACCAAAAACGGGAAGATGTGAAAAGCCACCACTATATCATCAGCTTTGACCCACGGGACGGGACAGACAACGGCTTGACCGTAGACCGGGCGCAGGAGCTGGGCGAGCAGTTCTGTAAAGAGCATTTCCCCGGACACCAAGCCTTAGTCTGCACCCACCCGGACGGGCATAACCACAGCGGCAATATCCATGTGCATATCGTCATCAACTCCCTGCGGATTTATGAAGTCCCGCTTCTGCCCTACATGGACAGACCAGCCGACACACGGGAGGGCTGCAAGCACCGCTGCACCAACGCCGCTATGGAATATTTCAAGAGTGAAGTCATGGAGATGTGCCACCGGGAGGGGCTTTACCAAATCGACCTCCTAAGCGGCAGCAAGGAACGGATAACCGAACGGGAATACTGGGCGGCAAAGAAAGGACAGCTTGCCCTTGATAAAGAGAACGCTGTCAGAGAAGCCGCAGGACAGCCGACCAAGCCCACCAAGTTTGAAACGGACAAGGCGAAGCTGCGCCGGACGATACGGCAGGCACTTTCCCAAGCTGGCAGCTTTGACGAATTTTCTTCCCTTTTGCTGCGGGAGGGTGTGACCGTCAAGGAGAGCCGGGGGCGGCTTTCCTACCTCACGCCGGACAGGACAAAGCCTATCACAGCCCGGAAGCTGGGGGACGATTTTGACAAGGCTGCTGTCCTTGTCCTGCTTACGCAGAACGCCCACAGAGCCGCCGAACAGAGCAAAGCCATACTCGAATACCCTGCCGCGGTTAAAAAGCTGTCACAAGGGGAAAAAACCACAAAAACCACCCCGGCAGACAACACCTTGCAGCGCATGGTTGACCGGGAAGCCAAGCGAGCCGAGGGCAAGGGCGTGGGCTATGACCGCTGGGCGGCAAAGCACAACCTAAAGCAAATGGCAGCTACCGTTACCGCCTATCAGCAGTACGGCTTTTCTTCCCCGGAGGAACTGGACGAAGCCTGTTCTGCCGCCTATACCGCCATGCGGGAAAGCCTTACAGAGCTGAAGCAGATGGAAAAGACGCTGAACGGGAAAAAGGAGCTGCAACGGCAGGTGCTTGCCTATTCCAAGACCCGCCCTGTCCGGGACGGGCTGAAACAGCAGAAAAACGCCAAAGCAAAAGCAGCCTACCGTCAGAAGTACGAAAGCGACTTTATCATAGCAGACGCAGCCGCCCGCTATTTCAGGGAAAACGGCATTTCCAAGCTGCCGAGCTATAAAGCCCTGCAAGCAGAGATTGAAACCCTTATCCAAGAGAAAAACAGCGGCTACAACGATTACCGGGCAAAACGGGAGGAATACCGCCGCTTACAGACTGTCAAGGGCAATATCGACCAGATTTTACACCGGGAGCGCAAGCCTGTGAAAAGGCAGGAACAGGAACGATAAAAACCGCCCCAAAATGTACCCGAACCTATACAGAACAAGGGGGCTGCCCCGTACCCTATCCGCAAATACCAAAGGATTTTTTAACGGGCTTATAGGGCAGAAAAAACCCGAAAATGATACCGAGATGATACAGAATTACCGCCGATACCGCCACACCAGCGGAAACGGCAGAAAGGAGCGCACCCATGCCAAGAATGAGCAAGAAACGGCGGCTGGAATGGTCTTTTTTCCTGCGGCAAGTGAAAGTCGGGAATTCCACCTGCGATCGTATCACATACAATGACCTCTGCCGGGGCTGTACCCATAGCTGCAAGCAGAGCTTCCGGGCGGTTATCATACTCTGCCCCCACTACTACTCCAAACGCCGGAAAAAGGAGGACAGGGACAATGGCAGATAACCGCAAGTATTACTACCTCAAGCTGAAAGAGAACTTTTTTGACAGCGACTCCATTGTGCTGCTGGAAGATATGAAAGACGGGATTTTATACTCCAATATCCTCTTGAAGCTGTACTTAAAATCGCTGAAAAACGGCGGGAAATTGCAGCTTGACGAGCATATCCCCTACACAGCGCAGATGATAGCGACACTGACCCGCCACCAGATAGGGACGGTTGAGAGGGCTTTAGAGATTTTCCGGCAGTTGGGGCTTGTGGAGCAGCTTGACAGCGGGGCTTTCTATATGACCGACATTGAGCTGATGATAGGACAGTCCTCTACCGAAGCCGAGCGGAAACGGGCTGCAAGACTGGAAAACAAGGCACTTTTACCGCCCCGGACAAAAGGCGGACATTTGTCCGACATTCGTCCACCAGAGATAGAGATAGAGTTAGAGAAAGAGATAGAGATAGAAAAAGAGAGAGAGGGAGAAACGGGACACCCCGCCCCCGCCGCTTATGGCAGATACAACAATGTGATACTGACCGATACAGAGCTTTCCGGGCTAAAAACAGAGTTGCCCGACAAGTGGGAGTATTATATTGACCGGCTTTCCTGCCATATCGCTTCCACCGGGAAACAGTACCACAGCCATGCAGCCACCATTTACAAGTGGGCGCAGGAGGACGCTGCCAAAGGCAAGGCTGCCCCGAAACAGGGCATACCCGATTATTCATGCAAGGAGGGCGAGAGCTTATGAAAAACGGAATTGAAGCTATGATTACGGACATTACAGCCACTACCGCCGAAGCGGAGGACTACACAGGCGAGGACGGGCTTTTATACTGCGGTAAGTGCCATACGCCCAAAGAAGCCTATTTTGCAGAGGGAAAGACTTGTTTCGGGCGTGACCGCCACCCGGCAGAGTGCGACTGCCAGCGGGCAGCCCGTGAAAAGCAGCAAGCCGCCGAAAGCCGACAGAAGCACCTTGAAAAAGTGGAGGACTTGAAACGCCGGGGCTTTACCGACCCTGCTATGCGGAACTGGACATTTGAGCATGACAACGGCAGAAACCCGCAGACCGAAACCGCCCGCTTTTATGTGGAGAGCTGGGAAACCATGCAGGCTGAAAATATCGGCTACCTGTTTTGGGGCGGCGTGGGGACGGGAAAAAGCTACCTTGCCGCCTGTATCGCCAACGCCCTTATGGAAAAAGAGGTTGCCGTCTGCATGACAAACTTTGCAACGATACTGGGTGACCTTGCCGCCAGCTTTGAGGGCAGGAACGAATATATTTCCCGCCTTTGCAGCTACCCTCTGCTGATACTTGATGATTTCGGTATGGAGCGAGGAACAGAATACGGGCTGGAACAGGTTTACAGCGTGATTGACAGCCGTTACCGAAGCGGCAAGCCGCTGATCGCCACGACCAACCTCACGCTGGAGGAATTGCAGCACCCGCAGGACACGCCCCACGCCCGTATCTATGACAGGCTGACTTCCATGTGCGCCCCCGTCCGCTTCACGGGCAGCAACTTCCGAAAGGAAACCGCACAGGAAAAGCTGGAACGCTTAAAGCAACTGATGAAGCAGCGAAAGGAGAGCCTATGACAGAAACGAAACAGACAAGCACCACCAAAACAGACCGCCGCCCGGACTGTGTGACGGAAATCCGCATGGGCAACTCCGTCCTTACCGTTTCCGGCTTCTTCAAGCAGGGCGCAACCGACACCGCAGCCGACAAGATGATGAAAGTGCTGGAAGCGGAAGCTGCTACACAAAAAACGGCGATTTGACCGACCATAAAGAAGCAGATTTGACGCTTTTGCCGCTATACAGACAGCCGCCCCATGTGGTACAATCAAGGTACGGAATAGTGGGGCTGGCTGTCGGAAACGGAGGATTTTATGTTAAGACAGACCAACCAACAACCAATTACCGCCCTTTACCCAAGACTATCCCATGAGGACGAGCTGCAAGGCGAAAGCAATTCCATTTCCAATCAGAAGCGTATCCTTGAAACCTATGCAAAGCAGAACGGCTTTTCCAATCTGCGCTGGTACACGGACGACGGTTATTCTGGTGCGAACTTTCAAAGACCCGGTTTTCAAGCCATGCTTGCGGACATTGAAGCCGGAAAAGTCGGGACAGTTATCGTAAAGGATATGTCGAGGTTAGGGCGAAACTACCTGCAAGTGGGAATGTACACGGAAATGATTTTCCCACAGAAAGGTGTCCGCTTCATCGCTATCAATGACGGAGTGGACAGCGCACAGGGCGACAATGACTTTGCCCCGCTGCGGAATATCTTTAACGAATGGCTGGTGAGAGATACGAGCAAGAAAATCAAAGCAGTAAAACGCTCAAAAGGCATGAATGGCAAGCCCATCACAAGCAAGCCTGTGTATGGCTACCTCATGGACGAGGATGAAAATTTCATTATTGACGAGGAAGCTGCACCCGTAGTCAAGCAGATATACAACCTCTGTCTTGCCGGGAATGGTCCGACCAAGATAGCCCGTATGCTCACAGAGCAGCAAATCCCCACGCCGGGAACGCTTGAATACCGCAGGACGGGCAGCACCCGCCGCTACCACCCCGGCTATGAGTGCAAGTGGGCGACCAATACCGTAGTGCATATCCTTGAAAACCGGGAATACACAGGCTGTCTGGTAAATTTCAAGACAGAAAAACTTTCTTACAAAGTCAAGCACAGTGTAGAAAATCCCCCGGAAAAGCAAGTGATTTTCGAGAACCACCACGAGCCTATCATAGACACCCAAACATGGGAACGGGTGCAGGAGCTTCGCAAACAGCGCAAACGCCCAAACCGCTATGATGAAGTGGGTTTGTTCTCCGGCATACTGTTCTGTGCGGACTGCGGCAGCGTGATGTATCAGCAGCGATACCAGACGGACAAGCGCAAGCAGGACTGTTATATCTGCGGCAACTACAAGAAACGCACCCATGACTGTACGGCGCACTTTATCCGCACCGACCTCTTGACCGCTGGTGTACTCTCCAATCTGCGGAAAGTGACCAGCTATGCGGCAAAGCATGAAGCCCGGTTTATGAAACTCTTGATTGAGCAGAACGAGGACGGGGGCAAACGCAGGAACGCCGCCAAGAAAAAGGAACTGGAAGCCTCCGAGAAACGCATAGCCGAGTTATCCGCTATCTTCAAGCGGCTGTATGAGGACAGCGTGACCGGGCGCATATCAGACGAGCGTTTCACAGAGCTGTCGGCAGACTATGAAGCAGAGCAACGGGAGCTGAAAGAAAGAGCCGCTGCTATTCAAGCGGAGCTTTCCAAAGCACAGGAAGCCACCGTGAACGCAGAAAAGTTTATGAATGTTGTCCGGCGGCATACCAGCTTTGAAGAACTTACCCCTACTCTGCTGCGGGAGTTTGTAGAGAAAATCGTTGTGCATGAGTGCAGCTATGACGAGAACAAGACCCGCAGACAGGACATTGAGATTTATTATTCTTTTGTTGGCAAGGTGGACTTGCCCGAATAACCGCCCGACCTATCCGACACAATGCGCAAGTGCCGGATAGGAACGGCAAAATTTTTTACACTTCTATTACTTCTTTATCGCACATCAGTAAAATCACAGGGCATTAAGCAGCTCATGGCTGGCGGCGGTGTCGTTCTGATCGGCCTTCAGCTTATCCCTCTGCTGTCCGGTCTGTTCAGCTAAGTGTCACCCGTTGTCCCTTTTTCCAGAAGGAGCTGATGTATGGACTTTATCATCGACGCAATCGTTGAATGGCTGAAAGGTCTGCTCGTCGATGGTATCATGGGAAATCTGGACGGCCTTTTCGATAACGTCAATCAGAGCGTTGGCGAGATCGCCACACAGGTCGGCACGACCCCGGCGGACTGGAACGCCGGGGTCTTTTCCATGATACGACAGATCTCTGAAACTGCCATCCTGCCAATCGCCGGGGTCATCCTCACTTTTGTAATGACCTATGAGCTGATACAGATGCTCATAGAACGCAACAACCTCCATGAAGTTGACACATGGATGTTTTTTAAGTGGGTGTTCAAAACCTTTGTGGCTGTGATGATCCTGACGAATACCTTCAATATCGTGCTGGCGGTCTTTGATGTGAGCCAGCATGTGATACAGCAGTCAGCGGGCATTATCCAGAACGGGACAGAGATCACGCCGGATGTGCTGGACAGTCTACGGACAGAACTTGAAGCGATGGAGTTGGGTCCTCTGTTCGGACTCTGGCTACAATCCTTCCTGATCCAGCTTACCATGATTGCCTTAAATATCGTGATCTTCGTCATCGTATATGGCCGTATGACTGAAATCTATTTACTCACAAGTTTAGCGCCTATCCCGTTTGCCACAGTCCCCAACAGGGAAACCGGACACATGGGGCAGAACTATTTCCGCTCCCTCTTTGCGGTGGGCTTTCAAGGTCTGTTGATCTTAGTCTGTGTCGCAATCTATGCGGTGCTGATCCAGAGTATCGCCACCGACGGCGACCCCATCGGGGCGATCTGGGGCTGCGTGGGATATACGGTGCTGCTGTGTTTTACCTTATTCAAAACAGGCAGTCTTGCAAAATCCATCTTCGGCTGCCATTAAGAGACTTCGGGCCATGCTGACCCGAAGCGGAAAGGAGGATCATGCCGAAAGAAAAATTTTCGATAATCTATGCAGATCCACCGTGGCGGTATGAGCAGAAAAACAGGCAGGGATCAGCAGAGCTTCATTATCCCACTATGAGTATTGAAGAAATTTGTTCCCTTCCAGTGGCCGACTTGGCTGCAAAAGACAGCGTTTTGTTTCTGTGGGCAACATTCCCACAACTGCCGGAAGCCTTAAAGGTCATTAAAGCATGGGGCTTTTCTTATCGTTCTGTGGCTTTTGTATGGATAAAGAGGAACCGGCGCTCCTACTCATGGTTTTACGGTCTGGGGTATTGGACCAGAGGCAATGCAGAAATTTGTCTTTTAGCAGTAAAAGGACATCCGAAGCGTAAGTCTACCGGTGTTCACCAGCTTATTGTTTCCCCGATAGAGCGCCACAGTAAAAAGCCGGACGAGGCCAGGCGGAAAATTGTAGAACTGATGGGCGATATACCACGAGTGGAATTGTTCGCCAGAGAAAAAAAGCCCGGATGGGACGTGTGGGGAAACGAAGTTGAAAGCACTGTAAACTTGTAACAGCTTCGGGTCATGCTGACCCGAAGCGGAAAGGAGAAATCCATGCAGGAAAAAAATGCGGGCGGAACACCAGCTGCCCCTATAAAGCTGGATGTAAGCGTGCGGGTCATCGAACCTGTGAAAAACCTCATGGGCTTTGCCAGCGTGAAATTCAATGACTGCTTTGTGGTGGAAAATCTGAAAATCGTACAGGGCAGCAAGGGGCTCTTTCTTGGGATGCCCAGCCAGCCAGACGGCAAAGGCGGCTACCGGGATATGGCCTACCCTGTCACAAAGGAGTTCCGGGAACAGCTCAACACCGCTGTTCTGCAAGCCTATGAGGCAAAGCTGGAACAGATGGCGGAGCGTGGCTCTGTGGGGCGTGCATCCATCAGCGACCAGCTCAAAGCCGGAAAAGCGGCTGCCGAACAGGCAAAGGCAGAACGGCCTCCGAAGGAAAAGCCCAGCCGCAGCGCAGAGCGTTGACCTCGGGCCATGCTGGCCCGAAGCAGAAAGGAGGCGGGAACCATGCCACGCAAACGGACGGGCTATGACGCGGCCTGCTATTACGACGGAAAACTGCTGGGCCGCTGTACCAAAGCGGACAGCGATGCCTATACCCTGTTGATGAACGCCTGCGGCGGGGAGGCCGCCCGTGTCCTGCGGGAATACGCCTACTTTTCCCCGGAACTTCGCGCCATATTGGAAAAGGCGGCGCTCATGCAGGCGGACCGGAGCCGGACGGGCGGAATGTTCCATGCGCCGAAAAGTTCCCCGTGGGGTGATGTGCAGAGCTGTGAAACCCTCTGTCCAGGGGTGTTTCTGGTATCTACCGCCAGCCACGGCGGAACGATGGTGGCAAACGAGGTAGCCGCCGTCCTCTCCCCAGCAGCGAAAAAGTGCGGCTTCAAGGATAAGGGCTATATCTGCTATGAGGAGGACGCGCAGGAAAGTGTGGTGCTCCGGGAACTGTTGGACAAAAAGCTGTGGAACATACCTGACCGCATTAAGGACAAAGGGCAGTTTGAAGAAAACCTCAACCAGTCCATCCGGCAGTATAATCCCGAATACTGGCGGGCAAGGCAGAGCGGACGTAAGGCCGCCGAAGCCGCCCGCAGTACAGCCCCGGCCAAAGAGGCCGCAAGATGACCTCGGGCCATGCTGGCCCGAAGCAGTAAAGGAGGTGTACCCAAATGGCCTATGTGCCAGTACCAAAAGACCTTTCCAAAATTAAGACAAAGCTGGCCTTCAATCTGACGAAGCGCCAGCTTGTTTGTTTTTCCGGCGCAGCGGCGGTGGGGCTCCCGGCCTACCTGCTTTCCCGTGACAGTATCGGGAACAGCGCCGCCATGTTCCTAATGATCGGCCTCATGCTCCCGTTCTTCTTTCTGGCTATGTATGAGCGGGACGGCCTGCCATTGGAAAAAGTGCTGAAAAACATCATCCGCACCCGGTTCCTCTATCCCCGGGTGCGGCCTTACAAAACCGAAAACTTCTATGCGCTGCTTAGCGCCAGAAAGGAGGCGCAGCCGATTGCAAAACAGCAGAAGGGCCGGAAAGCCCGCAGGCAGAAAGCCTGAAAAGCAGGGCCTTACCGGCCTGTTCACAAAGGGAAAGAACATTCCCACCACCGCCCAGCAGACCCTCCCTTACCGGGAAATGTACCGGGATGGGGTGTGCCGGGTAACGGACCGCTATTACACCAAAACCATTGAATACGAGGACATCAACTACCAGCTCGCACAGTCCGAAGATCAGGCGGCCATCTTTGACGGGTGGAGCGCCTGCCTCAACTACTTTGACAGCAGCCTTCCGTTCCAGCTTTCCTTCCTCAACCACCGAAGCCGCCCGGGCAGCCGGTACAGCGTGAACATCCCCATGCAGGATGACGATTACAACAGCGTCCGGTGTGAGTATGTGGAAATGCTGGAAAACCAGATCGCCAAAAGCAACAACGGCATTGTCCGCACAAAGCTCCTGACCTTCGGCGTGAACGTGGACGACCTTTCCACCGCCAGGGCAAGGCTGGAACGTGTAGAGGCGGACATTTGCGGGAACTTCAAAAAGCTGGGCGTCAAGTGCCGCTCCCTTTCAGGGCTGGAACGGCTGGAGCTTCTTCACGGGCAGCTCCACCCCGGCAGCGGCTCCCCCTTCCGGTTTTCATGGGATATGATCCCCAAAACCGGGCTTTCCACCAAAGACTTTATCGCCCCGGACAGTTTCGATTTTCGTTTCAGCCGACTGTTCCGGGTGGGGACGACTTGGGGCGCTGCCTCCTACTTGCAGATTTTGGCCTCGGAGCTCTCGGACAAGCTGCTGGCGGAGCTTTTGGAAATGGATGCGGAAATGACCATCACCCTCCATATCCAGACCGTTGATCAGGCCGCCGCCGTAAAATCCATCAAGGCCAAAGTCTCCGACATTGACAAGATGAAGGTGGAGGAACAAAAGAAGGCAGCCCGGTCAGGGTACGACATGGACATACTTCCGCCCGACCTCGTAACATACAGCAACGACGCAAAGACCCTTCTGGAAGATTTACAGAGCCGGAATGAAAGAATGTTCCTGCTGACCTTCCTTGTGGTAAACATGGCTCCGACCCGCCGGGAGCTGGACAATGACCTGTTCACGGTGTCCGGTATCGTCCAGAAATACAACTGCACCTTGAAGCGGCTGGACTTCCAGCAGGAGGACGGTTTTCTTTCCAGCCTTCCGCTGGGCCATAACGGCATTGAGATCAAGCGCGGCATGACGACCAGCTCCACGGCCATTTTCGTTCCCTTTATGACGCAGGAGCTCCGCATGGATGGCGAAGCCGTCTATTACGGGCTCAACGCACTTTCCCATAACGTCATCATGGCGAACCGGAAAAAGCTCAAAAACCCCAACGGCCTGTTCCTCGGCGTGCCTGGCTCCGGCAAATCCTTTGCCGCAAAGCGGGAGCTTGTGAATGTGTTCCTTGCCACAAAAGACCGCATTATCGTGGTGGACCCGATGGGCGAATATTCGCCCCTTATCAGGCGGCTGGGCGGACAGGTCATCGAGATCGCCCCGGACAGCCCCCACCACATCAATCCGATGGACATTGATTTGAGCTTCGACGAGGAAAACCCGATGGCGCTGAAAGCCGACTTTATCCTGTCGCTGATGGAGCTGATCGTTGGCGGCAAGGACGGCTTGCAGCCGGTGGAGCGTACCGTCATTGACCGCTGTGTGCGCCAGATGTACCGGGAACACTTGCAGGACCCGGAAACAAGCAAAATGCCGACCCTCCAAACCCTGTATGACCTGCTCTGTTCCCAGCCGGAGGGCGAGGCGGTGCGGCTGGCGACGGCTCTTGAAATCTATGTGTCCGGTTCCCTTAACGTGTTCAACCATGAAACCAACGTGGACTTAAACCGCCGTCTGGTATGCCTTGACTTAAAAAAGCTGGGAGCCGGGCTTCGGACGATTGCCATGCTCATTATGCAGGACTTGGTAAACTCGCAGGTGTCCATGAATTTCCTCCGCGGTATCGCTACATGGTGCTACTTTGACGAATTTCATGTGCTGCTCCGTGACCGTCTGACGGCAAGCTATTGTGTAGCGATCTGGAAAATGCTGCGGAAAAAAGGGTGCGTTCCGAGTGCTTTAACGCAGAACGTAAAGGATTTTCTGGCAAGCCCGGAGATCGAGAACATCTTTGAAAACTCGGACTTCCTTGTGCTGCTCTCGCAGGCACAGGGGGACCGGCAGATTTTAGCCAAACAGCTTGGGATCAGCCCCCACCAGCTTTCCTATGTGACCCATACCAATTCCGGCGAAGGGCTGCTGTTCTTCGGGAACACCACCATCCCGTTTGTTGACCGCTTCCCGCAGAACACCGAGCTGTACGCCATTATGACCACCCGCCCGGAGGACAAAAAACAGGAAATGAACCGGGCATAACACACTTCGGGCCATGCTGGCCCGAGGTTTGGAAAGGAGGGATACATCATCGGAAAGAAACCGGACAAACGGAGTTTTCAAAGGCCGGGGCCGACGGAGGATACCGGGGGCAATCGCCCCGGACCGGCGGAACGGGAAGGGCCTTCCCCTGCACCATCCCGACGCCTGCGGTTTGAGGACGAGGATACCGGGCAGGACAGCCCTTCGGGCCACGATGGCCCGAAGTCCAAAAGCGGCAAGTTTCAAGAGGACAGCCGCAAAAGCCGTCCCTCTGACCGCATGAGGCAGGAGGATGAAGCGGGCGGGCCGCAGGATACCAGCAAGGCACAGGAGCCGGAGGGCTCCGCAGAGAATGCCGGGAGCAAAAAGGACAAGTACCAGAAAGCACAGGCAAAAGCGGAACACGCCGGGAAAAAGCTGGGAAAGGCTCGGGAGAAACTGGACAAGACCGAGGCAAAACGGGCAGCGAAGAAACCGCCGGGGCTTGCAAAAAAGGCAGTCCGGGGAGCCCGTACAGAAGCATGGTTCTATGTCCACAACAAGATCCACGAAGTCGAGCATGAAAATGTGGGTGTGGAAGGAGCCCATAAGTCGGAACTTGTGGCCGAGGCCGGAGCCCGGAAACTGACCCGGTATGCCAAACGCCGCTGGCAGGAACACCCGGCCCGGAAGGTGGCAAAGTGGGAACGGAAGGACATAAAAGCCCGGGCCAATATGGATTTTCAGAAGATGGCCTCCGAGCACCCGGAGCTTGCCAGCAATCCGCTTTCCCGTGTGCAGCAGAAATGGAAACTGAAACGCCGGTATTCCAAAGAAGCAAAGGCGGCTGCAAAACAGGGCGCAAAGGCCGCAAAGAAAACCGCTGCCGCTTCGGGAACTGCGACCCGGCGGGCGGCGCAGTTTGTGACCCGTCATCCCGTGGCGGTGCTGGTCCTGCTCCTGCTGTTGCTGCTCTGTTTTCTTGTGTCGGCGGTAAGCTCCATCTTCCCCACGCTTGGCAGCGGCCTTGCCAATGCGTTATCCGGCACCTCCTACGCCTCGGAGGATACGGACCTGCTGGGCGTAGACGAGGACTACACGGCGCTGGAAAACGAGCTGGCGCAGACGGTGGCAAACATCGAAAGCACCCATCCCGGCTATGACGAGTACCGCTATTCCGTGGACGAGATCGGCCATAACCCCTATGAGCTGGCGTCCTATCTCTCGGCAAAGTACCATGTGTATTTCCGGGAACAGGTGCAGGACGAGCTGCGGGAGATCTTTGAGGCACAGTATGAACTGACCTTGACGGAGGAAGTCGAGATACGCTACCGCACCGAAACCAGCACCGACCCGGAGACAGGGGAAACCACCACCGAGGAAGTCCCCTATGAGTATTACATCTTAAATGTGACCCTCACAAACAAGACGCTGCCTGCCGTGATCCTGCCGAGGCTTAACGAACAGCAGCGGGAAATCTACACCGTTATGCAGCAGCTCAAAGGCAACAAGCCCTATCTGTGGGAAGGGATTTACAACGGCGGCGAAGATACCGGCCCCAGCTATGAGATACCCGGCGAGGCGCTGGATGACCCGGCTTTTGCGGCGCTCATGGAAGAAGCCACAAAGTATATCGGCTGGCCCTATGTGTGGGGCGGCTCCAGCCCGTCCACCTCCTTTGACTGTTCGGGCTTTGTCTGCTGGGTGTACACGGCCAGCGGCGTCCACAACCTGCCCCGTACCACGGCGCAGGGCATTTACAACCAGTGCGCTATCATTTCTCCCTCCGAGGCAAAGCCCGGCGACATTATCTTTTTCACGGGAACCTATGACAGCCCCGGCCCTGTGTCCCATGTGGGGATTTATGTGGGCGACGGGATGATGCTTCATTGTGGTTCGCCCATCCAATACGCAAACATCAATTCAAGCTACTGGCAGACACATTTCTATGCCTTCGGGCGTTTGTGAGCCAGAGGAAAGGAGTCCTTGCATGAACAAGATCGACAAGCTCGATAAGGAACTGGAAAAAGCCCGGGAGAAGGCAGCCGAGTGGCAGGCCAAAATCCGGGAGCTGGAAAAGCAGAAACAGGAGGAAGAAAACAGCCAGATCGTGCAGGCGGTGCGCTCGCTCAAACTGACCCCCGCCCAGCTTATGGCTTTTTTGAATGACCCCAAAAACAGCCTTACCGCTTCGGGCCATACTGACCCGAAGCCGGAGGCACCCGAAAAGGAGGACACAGCCCATGAAGAAAACTAAATACCGCAGGCTGGCGGCGATGGCTGCCAGCCTTTTGTGTTGCCTGATCTTTACGGTCCCGGCCTACGCCCAGAGCAGCGAGCCGCAGCCGGAGACAGCTCCCGCCCCGGTGGAAACCGAAGCGGAGCCGGAAACCCAGAACCCCTTTACCCCGGACGGGACGGGAACCGTGGTGGACAACGCCACCGACGAGGACGGTAAAGAGTTCTACACCATCACCACCGCAGACGAGAGCGTGTTTTATCTGGTGATCGACAAACAGAAAACCAGCGAGAACGTCTATTTCCTCAATACCGTTACCACAGACGACCTTCTGCCTCTTGCCGAACAGGGTAAGGAACCGCCCCAAGAAGTGACCCCGGAGCCAGAGCCAAAGCCCACCGAACCTGTGGAGGAAGTACCGGAACCCGAGCCGGAGAAAAAGGACAGCCCCCTTCTCTCTCTGCTCCTGATCGGTGCGGTGGTGCTGGCCGGCGGTGGGATTGGTTACTATTTCAAGATTTACAAGCCGAAGCATGAGGCCCCGGATTTGGAGGATGATTACTGCGAATATGAGGACGGGGAGCTGGAGGAGATCGCAGAGGAACCCGAGGACGAAGATACCCCGCCGTGGGAGGAAGATACGGAGGAATGAGAATGAATTTTACAAGCAGCCCTTTTGAACGAATGATGAAGGAAGTACCGCACCCCGGCTGGGACAATGACGATCCTTGTAAGGGATGCCGTTACTACAAGGAGTGCAAAGGAAAGAAAAAACAGTGCCGGAAGAAGTTCCGGGCGCTGATCGTGGAGCCCCGCCCTTCGGGCCATCGTGGCCCGAAGTCATAAATGGACGCCCGGGAGCTGACCCGTGACGAGAAGAAGAAAATCCGCACTCTGGTCACGGGGATGTGCGCCAACTATGACCGGGAAAGCGGCCTGTGCCTTCCTCTTGACTGTGCCTGCTATATGCTGCACAAGTGCTGGACAGGGGCGTACTGCCGTTATTTCCGTGAGGCTGTCCTGCCTCTTAACCCGGAGCTTCAAGCGTCGCTGACAACGGAAGGCATCTCCCCGGAGCTGCGGGCCTGTGCGGTCTGCGGAAAGGCGTTTTTGCCCGAGGGGCGTCAAGCCTACTGTTCCGACGCCTGCAAGGCCGAAGGGAACCGCCGGAAAAGCCGGGAACGCATGAGGAAAATGCGGGAGAAAAGGCCGGGCGGCTGTTACGATTTGCCGCCTCCAAAGGCTTGACATTCCGGGCTTTTTTGAGGGTGTTTCCGGGGTGGGAATATCTTATTACATTCCTCCCCGGTCTGCCCTCTTATTTCGTAACATCCAGCACTTCGGGTCATGTTGGCCCGAGGCACAGAAAGGAGGGATCTCTTGGAGACAGTACAAGGATATGTGATTTTGAAAGCTGCCACCTTTGAAACTGGACACGGCTTTGCGCTTGGGCATAATCCGGGAGCGCCGAGCCCCTTTGTGACCTGGCAGTTTACCGAGGGGGAAAACGGCCATCGGGATTACTACTGGGGCCGCTATGGAAACAGCCAGGCATGGGCGCAGCGGGATTTTGACCGCCGGGTGGACGATTATCAGCAGCTTTACCATGCGGCGGTCAAGCATACCGAGCTGGGACCGGAAGGCGTTTACCGCTATTATTCCACCCAGCGGCCCGTGGACATAGGAACTTACCCGAAGCCGCCGGATAACCAGCCTCTTTCCATTGTCAACTACGACGATGACAGGCGGCGTCCTGTGGCAGACGGCAGGCTGATGGCATGGGGCGAACTGACCTACACAAAGCCGCTGACCGAAAAGCAAATGGAGGATTATGAACTGAAACCAGCACCGGGCAATCCTGACCGGGTGCGCTCATCCATTACCGCCCGGCTCAAAGAAGGAACCAGAGGGCAGGAACCCCCGAAGGAGCCCGGCCAGAAGCGGAGCCATAAAAACCATGAGGAACGATAAAGGAGGATCGCCATGCACGAAAAAGACAACTATCTGAAAACCGCCGAGCTCTCCACGGAGCAGAACTGCAACATGATTGACGGCGTACCCAACAACACGCCCATCCAACCCACGCCCCCGGAGCTGGACGCAAAACCGCTGGATAAGGTAAAGGAACCCAAAAAGCGCCGGAAAGGCCGGGAGCTGGAACGATGATGGAGAACCGCAAGCGGAATGTCCATCTGCACGTCATGGTAACGCCGGACGAGCTGGCAGCCATCCATGAACGGATGGCCGAGGCGGGCATTTCCAACGCCGGGGCCTATGTACGGAAAATGGCTCTGAACGGGTATATCCTGCACATCGACCTTGCGCCCGTAAAAGAATTGATCTCTCTGCAACGGCGCTGTTCCAACAATCTCAATCAGGTCGCCGTACACGCACACACCTATGGCGTGTACCCGGAGGAAATCGACGGATTGAAGCGGGACTATGAAAAGCTGTGGGGCGAGGTGTCAAAAGTGCTGCGGGAGCTTTCCGAGCTGGTGGCAAAGTAAGACGAGGGCGGCAGGCTTCCGTTGTGGGGCTTGCCGCCCTGCTCTTTTTTTACCACTTCGGGCCAGCATGACCCGAAGCCCGTCATAAAAAATTCAGATTTTCAAGATTGTAGAACCAGCTCTATAATGATATAATAATTCAAGAAGGGAGGCTGATACCATGCTGAAAATGGTTATTCGCATGAATGATGATAAAATCACAGCCGAAAATAAGTACCGGCTGGATGGCATTTACAACACAATCAATCATACATTCCAAACCGTGGGCCTTCCCCGTATGGAGGATGGTTCCGGCGCTTTGGTATTCCGTGACTGCGGCAGAGCGAGGGATTTTAGTCTGTTCGGCCGGATCGTCAATACCTTGAAGCGGCAGACATGGTTCATGGATAATGTTTCTGTGTGGCGTCTTTGTGACAGTGACGATTCTGACAGTCCAGATGATTTCAATGAAGAAGATCTGTTGACCCACTATCAGGAAAAAACAGCAATGAGGGCTTGAGTTTTGGAGAGAAAATATTTCAAAGCCTTAAATTTTGATCTGGACACCCATCAATTAAAAGAGCATTACCCCGGAGCCAATTACCGGCAGGCGTATGACGACTTGCGCCGGTTCTTCAAACGGCATCGTTTTTCTCACCGTCAAGGCTCCGGCTACATATCGGATGATAAGCTGGCAACTGCTGATATATACGACTTGATGGATGAATTAAGCAGACAGTTTCCGTGGATTGGAATATGCGTGAATAAAATTGATGTGACCAACGTGGGACGGCAGCACGATTTGACAGAGCTCTTGAAACCAGCAGAGGATATTGTTATCGACACTTCGCTGCTGACAGTTCCCGATTGCCCGCAGCAGGAAACAGAATAGCAGAAATTTGGCAGGACATGAATGTGTCCTGCTTTTTCTGTTTTCGGGCCATCATGGCCCGAAGGTTTGGGACAGGATTCACTAATCTTTCGCAACATTTATGTCCCCGGGCAGGCATGATAAAATAGAGGTAGGAAGGATAGATAAAGGAGGTTTTGGAGATGAAGATACTGCTGAAAATATTGGTTGCTCCCTTTGCTTTAGCGTTGTCCCTTCTGGCGGCTCTGCTGGTATTCCTGTTTGATATTTGTGCCGTCCTGCTGACGATTGCCTCTGTGATTCTGGTGGTGCTGGGTGTCGCTCTCTTTTTCACGCCGACGCCCATAGGCGGGATTGTATTTCTGTTTCTCGCTTTCCTTCTTTCGCCGTATGGACTGCAAGCGGCGGCGGGCTCCCTTCTTTGGGCGCTGGACGGAGGCAAATCCGCTCTGTACCGGTTTCTGGCAAGTTAAACAGCCTCGGGCCATGTTGGCCCGAAGTCGGGGCGGTCTGGATGGGCCGCCCTTTTCTCATGGAAAGGAGGGATGATTTCTGGCTACCACAACTTTGTTGCAGCGCCATGCGGGCGAAGGCGAAACGATTGCCGAGGCAATCCGGGATTGTCTGGACTATGGCAAGGACCCGGAGAAAACAGAAAGAGGAAAGTATATCTCCGCTTATGAATGTGATCCGGCCACCGTGGCGGACGAGTTCCTTTTGGCAAAAGCCAGCTATGCCGCTATGACGGGCCGGGAACAGAAAAAAGAAAATGATGTGCTGTGCTATCAGATACGACAATCCTTCTATCCGGGCGAGATCACCCCGAAGGAGGCGAACCGTATCGGCTATGAGCTGGCTATGCGCTGGACAAAGGGGCGGCACGCTTTTATCGTTACCACGCACACCGATAAGCAGCACATCCATTGTCACATTTATTACAACTCCACCACCCTTGACTGCACCCGGAAATTCCGAAACTTTTGGGGCTCCAGCTTCGCCCTCCGGCGGCTCTCTGACAGGCTGTGCCTTGAAAACGGGCTGTCCATTGTAGAGAACCCGAAGCCCCGGAGCAAGGGCAAGTATCGGAATTATGGAGAATGGCAGAAAGAACGAAAAGGGCCGCTTTCCTATCAGGACAGACTGCGCCTTGCCATTGATACTGCGCTGGCGGAACGCCCCGCTGATCTGGACGAATTTCTCAATCTGATGAAGCGGGCCGGATATGAGGTCAAGACGGTTCGGGGCGGCGGTATCAGTTTCCGGCTGACCGGGCAGGGACAGGAACGCTTTACCCGTCTGCGGGCTTCCACGCTGGGAGACGGCTACGACTTGCAAGATGTTCTGTCTGCCATTGAGGGCAAAGAAAAACGCCCCGGGCGCTCGGAACGGAAAATCAGTCTGGCGGTGGATATTCAAGCAAAGCTGGCTGCCGGTAAGGGGCCTGGATATGAACGCTGGGCGAAGGTATTTAACATTAAGCAGATGGCCGCCGCTCTTGCCTATATACAGGACAATAACCTGACCGATTATGAGCAGTTGGCGCAGAAAGCCACCGAGGCGGCAGACCGTTTCCATGCTATTTCCGAGCAGGTCAAGCAGACGGAACAGGCTATGAAAACCAATGCCGGGCTAAAGGCTGCAACGGTTCAGTATGCCAAAACCCGCCCAGTCTTTGAGCAGTATAAGGCGACGAAGTACAGCAGGAAATTCCTTGCGGAGCATGAGGCCGACCTTGAACTGTACCGGGTTGCACAAGCGGAAATGCGCTCTCTGCTGGGCGGGGCAAAGCTCCCCAAAATGGATGTGCTGAAGGAAGAAGGCCGTAAGCTCACAGCAAAGAAAAAACAGCTCTATGGAGAATACCAGAAGGCACGACGGGATATGCAGGAGATCGTCACAATCAAGGCGAACATTGACACTCTGATGGGCTACACCGAGCCGGGAAGAAAGCAGGAAAAGGAGCGTTAAGGTTATGAAAATAAGGAGCAAAGCGACGCTGACACTTCGGGCCATGTTGGCCCGAAGATATGGGTTTGGGGCGAGCCCCAACAAGCAGCCTTTGTGCCACTTGTGGCCACAGAGGCATTGCTTGCCATTTAGCTATTTAGCAATATACTGCAAAAAAGATTATTGAGTTTATACAACATCTATTGTTTTACGCAATACCTCCTTAAAATATCTATATTAAGAAAATTCGCCACAAATTTTCGGTGATTTATCAATCGCTTTTCGAGTTTTTATATGTTTATGCAAAAAGAATGATATTTTTTTTATATCAACAAGTTCTCTTTCTTTTTATCGTTTTAACTCAAACATCAAAACACAAAACTTGAATACCCGGTTTTTATATCAGAAAAATATACGATATATGTTGATAATTAACAATTTATTAAGTTTTATTTACCATTTTTAGATTATATTGCATATATAGGGATTCTGTGGTATACTACAGTTAGTTATAAAAAGCTCATAACCGATTAGTAAAGGGAGGGATACCATTGGGGCTATAGAGGAGGAGAATTTGAGAGAATAGTGCCTTACATAATGGTGGGCGCTAAAAAATCTGAGTTTGTTACTATGGTAAAGTCTCAAGGAGGTCATTTATGAAGAAAGGTTTGAAAAAGGCATTGGGTCTGTTGGTAGCGCTGAGTCTCATGGTAGTTGGTAGCGCATTTAGTGCTCTTGCTGCTGATTCTCCAGAACAGAGACAAACATTCAGTGTCGATCTGAATAATTTTGACGAAAGCCAGCCCTATTCGGAAACATTACATTTCGAGAAGGACGGTCAGCCGGTAACAGTGACACTTAGCTATACGCCTCCTTTAACTCGTGATCCTGCTACTGAAGGAACGTGGAAATCGGATGCATTTTGGGGTGTCGCAGGTATGGATTACAGATTTGACTTATCAAAGAGTGGTAGCCAGTGGAAAATTTCTAATGCACGTGATTTAAATACCTACTGTGTTGGCGGAACGGTTGAAGATGAAAGTTTAGCCATTGGCCGTGCAACATCTACCTCAAGCAAAGCGGCCGAAGTGACTGGCTCTATGAGAGCAAATGTAGTCGGCGGAGTAGGAACACTTTCTTTCGCTTTAAGAACGGAAGTTTTTAATGGAGAAGTTTCTACCGTATTAAATTAAGAATAATATAAGTAGAGTCCTATTCAAAAAGGTGTTGATGTAAATATGTCGGCAATGTCTATATTTTTTCTAGTTGTATGCTCCGTCCTTGGACTTGGTGTTTTATACTGTATAGCTCGAATTATAGGATGGCTATTCAATCAGATAAAAAATAATGCTGATTAAGTGAAAGCAATTATACAATTTAAAAGGGTTGTTGCAAAGAGAAAAGTAATGTTCTGTATATGGTAGATTTAATAATTGACATATACTATATATAGTAAATTGAGTCTGTTTTGTAACAACCTTTTTAAAAGAAAATTTTTAGTAACAATTAGATAGAGTAGAGGTACGTTAACCATTAACATATCCTCTACTCTATTTTTTTATTTTTGCCTCCTATCTACGACAAATTTTGCAAAAAATACATTATATGATAATAAAAGAACTACGAGATTTTTACGCGGAGGTTGCTAATAACATGAGTTAGATTATTGAGAAAAAATAGATGAAGCAACGCCCCTTTTGCTTTACCTCCTCCTAGATGGGAGGAGTTTTATTCCAATTTAAACTTTTTTAAGGCTCAAACAAGCTGTTATTTGTTTGAGCTTTTTTTATGTTCGACACCTTATTTCAGGATTTGCTATCGAAACAGAGCCAGTCTTGAGATAAGCTGTCGAGGCTTTTTTAGAACGAGTAGCCATCTTTACTATTTTATAGATTTTTCACTGTTATTTTTTGAAAATTTCAGAAATTTCAGCCTACATATACGCTCCCCGCCGCTTCTGTTTTGTTGTCCATCCATCACAAAACAAAGCGGAGGTTCAATATGGCTATTATAAATTTACGGGACTATTACCCTTTTTATACGTCAGACTACTTTATGGAAGTACCAGAAGATGTTGTTGAAATGTTCAAGGAGTTTGACCGGAAGGAAGCCGCTTACCGTCTGCGTACATACCGGCACAAAGCCTATTACTCCCTGGATCGGAATGATGGAATTGAGCATGAGGCGCTTTTCGTTGCGTTCTCTCCCTATGAACTGTATGAGCGTAAAGTGACGATACAAGAACTCTATACCGCCATCTCACGACTGCCCGACAAACAGGCAAAGCGCATTTACGCTCATTTCATTCTCGGCTTGACGAAACAAGACATTGCCCGGGCCGAGGGTGTGGATGAAAAGGTCGTGCGGCTCGCCATTGAGCGCGGCCTTCGGAACTTGGAAAAAATTTTAAAAAAATTTTTATAAGGTGTACCGATTTCGCCTCAAAAATGAAATGGCTTATGAGAGGCAGTCAAAGCCTCGGGCCACATTGGCCCGAAGCGGGACACGCCTCACGCAGATTGAAAACTGAATAAAAGATAGACGGATACGAAGGGTGCTTGTGTCCAGTGACAGGCCCGCCATGACCTCTATTTTTACACTAGAGAGAGCGACCAGGCCCATGCCGTAGGCAGACTGTGGCAGGTCTGCCGGACAAAACACAAAACCCGGATACTTGCGATTAGTCACAATCCGAGCGTGCAGCGGTGTTGCGAACCGTGAGCCGTCGCAGGTAATGAGATCGCCTTGCCATCAGAATGGGGAGAGCTGAAATGCTATGGGACAAAAAGCCAACTGTCCGTCCGGTCTATCTGAAAAAACTTTCTAACCTGTGGGGCCCTTCCTCTATTACTGTCTGATGATAGGGCAACCGTTCTGGCTGGGCCCCATATTTTTCTATGAACAGGAGAATTTTATGAAGGAAAATATATCTAGTCCAGAATTAACGCTGAATATATGGAGTAATGACGCCTGCCGGGGCTATGTGATTATGGCCATGCAGGACTGTGGATTCACCCATAAAGATATTAGCCGTGTAGTAAATCAGCTTTATGGAGTGTTTGACTTATACACACTCAACGAGGCTGAACAGAAATATTATAACGGCGATTATTAGCTTCGGGCCAACGTGGCCCGAGGCTGGGGAAAGCTCAAAGGGCAGTTCCTTCCAGGGAGCCGCTTTTTTAGGTTTCCCCAGCAGACAAGAGGGAAGCTGGCCGCTGTTCATCCGTACTGAAAAGTGGAGGTTTTCGATGGTTCAATCTGTTACATACCAAAGCGAAAAACAATCCGTATATTTTCAAGGGAAACTTATCGTATTGGAAAATCTAATTCCGGTACTATCCCCGGATGAAAAGAACAAGCGAAAAAGAGAAATCGAAAATCACTTATATGATGTGTTCAGTAAATACACGGACAGATTTTACTAATCAACCGCAACATTGTTGTCCGGGGCTGCCTATGGTATAATATAATTGTAAGGTTGGTAGCTCCATTCCATACGGAAGGAGCCCAATATGGACATTATCAGAGAAGATTGTATATACGCGAGACAGTCGGTAGACCGTAAGGACAGTATCAGCATTGAAAGCCAGATTGATTTTTGTAAGTATGAGCTGAAAGGCGGAAGCTGTAAAGTATTCAAGGATAAAGGCTATTCCGGGAAGAATACGGACAGGCCGGAGTTTCAAAAGCTGTTAGGAGAAATCCGAAAGGGCCGGGTGCGGCGGGGAATCGTTTATAAGCTGGACAGAATCAGCCGTTCCATTCTGGACTTTGCAAACATGATGGAGCTGTTCCAGGAATATGACGTGGAGTTTGTTTCGTCCACAGAAAAGTTCGACACCTCAACCCCAATGGGGCGGGCCATGCTGAATATTTGTATCGTATTCGCACAGCTTGAACGTGAGACAATCCAGAAACGCGTCACGGACGCTTACTACTCCCGGTGCCTGAAAGGTTTTCACATGAGCGGACAGGCCCCCTATGGTTATCAGTTGGAGCCGACAGTGGTTGAAGGTATCCGCACAAAAAAGATGGTGGCAGACCCCGAAACTTCCCAATATGTAAAGCTCATGTTTGAAATGTATTCCGAGCCGGAAACGTCTTTTGGTGACATTACACGGTACTTTGAGGAACAGAACATCAAAGTTTACGGTAAATCGCTATTCCGTACCTTTATTTCACAGCTTTTAAGAAATCCTGTTTACGCACAAGCAGATTTAGAACTCTACGAATTTTTTAAAAGCCAGGGGGCGGCTATTGTCAATGACGCTTCCGATTTTGCCGGAACCAATGGCTGTTATCTCTATCAGGGCCGGGACGTGAAGGAGGATAAAGACAGGAGCCTGAAAGACCAGATACTTGTAATCGCTCCACATGAAGCGCTCATACCGTCTGATGTATGGCTGAAATGCAGGAAGAAGCTAATGACAAATAAGAGTTTTCAACAAGGACGTAAGCCGAAAAATACATGGCTTGCCGGAAAAGTTAAATGCGGGTGTTGCGGATATGCCTTAAAGGCAACACACGTTCCGAACAGCGAAGGCTATTTTCGCTGTAGTAAACGGACTGAAAATAAAGGCTGCCCGGGCTGTGGTAAAATCCGTAAATCTGAATTTGAGGAATTTATTTTCAGTGCTATGCGGGCGAGATTTAAAAATTTTCAAGTCCGCCATAGCCGGGAGGAAAAAGTCAATCCCAAACTGACCGCCCATCAAATTGAACTGGCGCAAGTTGAAGCCGAGATTGAAAAACTACTTGATACGCTAACCGGAGCCAACGCAACACTTCTTGCCTATGCTAACAAAAAAATTGAAGAACTGGACACTCGCCGCCAGACCATTTCAAAGGAGATTGCGGAAATGTCCATTGAAACAATGTCACCCCAAAAGGAGCAGGAACTCTCTTATTACCTCGACCATTGGGACAGCATTGAATTTGACGACAAAAGGAAAGCCGTTGACGGCCTGATTATTTCAATCAGCGCAACTAGCGACCACGTTCAAGTAGAGTGGAAAATCTAAGCTCTAACTTCTGGATTATCCCACTCTACTTACTTTCAAATCTATCTTTTCTTTTTAATCTTGTTTGTACCCCTTGTACACCGTTGCTTCTTTTTCCATAGAAAAAACGCCCCAGCCAAGCCGGAGCATTATCTATCTTCTATATCAAATTACCTTAAACATCTTCTGCGACATCGGTTTCTCCTTCTTCTGTTCAACCTCCGCCTGTGCCTTTCCGAAGTCTTCCATTCGCTTCAGTTCTTCCTCAGCATCGTCAAATCCGATATGTGTATAAATGGGGTATAGATAAAGATGCAGAATATTGGGATGTGTCTACCAATATTCTTGGAAGTTTTACTTTCGCTGTAAAAGAGATGAGAGATGATTTAGAAAAACTGTACCGTGACACTCTTGTTGTCCTTATGTTCAAAAAATGTCTGGAACAGCTTGATGTTTCTGCAGAACTTGCACAGATCACATGGACAAATAAATTTGCAGATTTTAATTCATTTCCTATGCAGAAACATCTCGGTAAAATATCTGCTTACCTGAATGAAATGAGTGGAGTAACCATGAAGCTCGGATTAGATGAGAATGGAGAATTGAAGGTCATGCCGGATTTTCACTCTGTATTCGATGCTGCCCGATTCGCCCTGTCGCAATATGTATCTATCCCTACGGATTATCCGATTGCTTATGCGGACCGGGTTGGTGTTGCCACCTGTGAGTGCTGTGGCCGCCTATTCATCAAGAACGGAAACCGTCAGAAATACTGTGACAATCCAGAATGTAAAAAGGAACGAAACCGCAGAAAATCCCGCACAGCTTATCACAGAAAAATACAGGAAGAAAATGACAACCTCTGGGCGTGACCACGGCTGTTTTCACACTGGGGCAAGATGTGGCAAGTAATATAGGTTATTTTCTATATAGGCTCTATAAGAATAAGCTAAATCATCTGCCACAAGTTGCCCCAACTGATTTTTCATAGAAAAAGGGCATTGGTCCGCACCGACACCCCAGTGTGATTTTATCCTTATTTCTCATAACGAAATGCTGAATTTCCAGTCAGATTTCTAAGCAAAATCTTCCTTGCTGTCTTATATTCATTTCCGATAAAGCCAAGCCTGAGCAAAAAACATCGGAAAGCATATTTGTCATTGTCTGTTTCGGTCGGCTTTGATGATACTCTTTTTGCATCTTTTGCCATATCACACAGTCCTGTGATAAATTGCGTGTATGCTGCTATCTCGTCACCATCTTCCGTATATGGAAACCATGCAAAGTTAATTTTCTCCTCTGTGATTTCAACCTCGGTGCTGTCCGTCTGAAATGCCTTTTGGAAAAGCGTCTGCTTATTTGTTATGATCTTCTGTAGATTTTCCAATGCCGTATCCGTAAGGCATGCTCTCGGAACTGCTATTGTGAGCTTGTCCTGCTGCATTGGGACTTCTTCAGTAAATTCCGCATCATCCTGAAAACCACACTCTCGTAATTGCCGAATTAAGTGTTCTACCATTTCTACCGCTACTCCCTCTGGGATGTGCAGCACGCCCTCTTTGTCCAGTCGGTATCCTGCAATATCGTATGCACAGCTTGGCACCCGCTCATAATTCGGTGCTGTTCCAAGTATTTTGCCAATCTTCTGTGCCAGCTTCGGTCTTTGCTTTGGTTTCAGTGTAAATCTGATTCCATTTTTCATAATATGTACCTGCCTTTCTTTTTCGGTAGTACATATATCACTCTGACGGCACAGAATAGCAGTAAACGCTCCATAGCAAGTACCTGTTCCTCCACTCCTTTTTCTGCCATAATAGTCTCACACTATACAGAGTCAAAAAAGTTAAGTACTCAACTTTTTTGACCGCCTATGGAGGTCTAGCTATGAGCAGTCAAACAAGTTTGGTTGCTGAACAGGTTCGGTTGCAGCAATGGGCGGCACAGATCCAGGATTGTAAAAACCGCCCTGCAGATATGAAAGTAGAAACCTGGTGCAGTGAGCATGGCATCACAAAAGCGAATTATTATTATCGTCTGAAAAAAGTCCGCAAAGCATGTTTGGAGGTCTACAATCCAGAACCGGCGTTTGTGGAACTTCCTCAGCCGACAGAGAAAGCTCTGCCCCAGGAAGACAGCAGCTTAAAACCGACAGCTATTTTGCGAAATTCCAGAGGATTGGCACTTGAAATTTATAATCCTGTCTCTAAAGATATGCTTCAGTGTATCCTGGAGGTTCTGTCTAATGCTGAATGACGCCACAGGTCTGAAAAAGATCTATCTTGCAGCTGGTTATACCGATCTGCGGAGAGGAATGGATGGTCTCGCAACGATCATCCGGTTCCGGTTTCAGCTCGATCCGTATGATAAAAATACGCTCTTTCTTTTTTGCGGGAAGAAGACGGACCGGATCAAGGGACTCTTATGGGAAGGGGATGGGTTCCTACTTCTTTACAAGAGACTGAACAACGGTGCCTTCAACTGGCCACGTTCCGTAGAAGAGGCGTTGGAAATATCCCCGGAACAGTATACGATGCTGATGCAAGGGCTTGAAATTCTCCCCAAACATCCGATCAGGCCAAATGATCCGCCTAAAAGATTGATGTAACATTTGTGCATTATGGAGAAAAAATTTCCATATTTCACAGAAGAAAAGAGAATCTCTTCCGTTTCATAAAGCTTATCCACAGAATTCAGTCCGCAGGAATCAAACCACACGGTTTCGGGCAGAAAAATCGTTCTGAATCTGTGGATAGCAGTACAGAACATCTGGAATCCTGAAAAGCTATCCCAGGTGCTCTGTACTGTTATCCACCGTCATTATGCCGAAAGGAAAACAGGCTCCAAGTGGCAGAAAACGTACAGATCTGGTACAATGGACTCATTGAGAAAAGGAGTTCCTGCCATGACGATGAAGTTCACAGAAGAACAGTTAAACAGCTTTGATAAATCTATGCTGATCCAGTTATTTTTGAATCAACAGGAACAGTTAGGAAAGGTCAGTGCCGACCTGCATTCCCTGGATACGAAGATGCAGGCAATGATGGAACAGCTGATCCTGGCTAATAAGAACCGGTTTGGACGTTCCTCTGAAAAAATGGAGGATGCCCAGCAACTCCGTTTTGCTGAAGTGGATGGAACCATTGTGTTTTTTAATGAAGCCGAAGCTGTCTGTGATCTGGAGGCACCGGAACCAGAGACTCTGGAGCCGGCACCGGAACGCAGAAAAAAAGCAACCGGTAAGAAAGCACAGGATATGTCCGGGCTTCCTACAAATCGGATCGACCACTACATGACCGAAGAAGAATTAACAGTAGAATTCGGTGAAAACGGCTGGAAACAGCTTCCAGATGCTATTACACGCAGATATCGTTTCATTCCGGCAAAAGTCGAGGTGGATGAGCACCATGTTGGTGTATATGCCAGCAAAACAGACGGGCACATGATAAAAGCAAAGCATCCCAAAAGCCTGCTTCATGGAAGCCCCGTATCCGCTTCGCTCGCTGCTGCGGTCATGAATGGAAAATACGTAAACGCGGTCCCTCTTTATCGCCTTGAACAGGAATTCCTTCGATATGGCCTTGCCATAACCAGGCAGAACATGGCGAACTGGATGATCCGGCTGGGAGAAGAATATCTCGCCGTTTTGTATGATCACCTTCATTCGCTACTTTACAGATATCATGTCATCCAGGCTGATGAGACACCGGTATTGGTAAAACGGGATGGCCGCAGTGCCGGTTCCAAGAGTTATATGTGGGTGTACCGTTCTGGCCACATGTATCCGGAAAAACAGATCATCCTTTATGAGTATCAGCGGACAAGAAATGCCTCTCATCCCCGGGAATTCCTAAAGAATTATTCCGGCATTTGCGTGACGGATGGCTATCAGGTCTACCATACACTGGAAAAAGAGCATGAAGACCTGACGATAGCCGGGTGCTGGGTCCATGCCCGCAGGCGCTTTGATGAAGCGCTTGCAGTAGTACCGAAAGAACGCCAAAAAGAATCCGCATCCTATCTGATCTTAAAGCAGATCCAGACGATCTACAGAAAAGAAGGAAAGCTAAAGGATCTCTCATCGGAAGAACGGCTTTCCCAGCGTCAGGTGGCTATAAAGCCACTGGTAGACGCTTTGTTTGCGTACCTAAAGCAGCATGAAAGCGAGGTCGGAACAGAAAAGCTGAAGGATGCTTTCAGTTACGCTCTGAATCAGGAAAAATATCTCCGGATTTTCCTGACAGATGGGGATGTCCCTATGGATAATAACGCCTCTGAGCGCGCGATCCGCGGATTCTGTGTTGGAAAGAAGAACTGGCAGATGATCGATACGATCAATGGTGCGAAAGCATCCGCGATTATTTACAGCATCGCAGAGACGGCAAAAGCGAATAACCTAAAACCATACGAATACTTTGAACACCTTCTGACAGAGATCCCCAAGCGCATGGATGACAGCGACCGGTCATTCTTAGATGACCTGCTTCCATGGTCGAAAAAGTTGCCGGACGTTGTCAGAAAACCGAAAAAGCAATGAAGTAGAGCCGCGGAAGCGGCTTTTAGCTTATAGGGTACTTGGTATGGAGCGTTTACGAATAGCAAGGTATTTCTGATTATATTTCTGCAAAAAAATACGCATAAAAACTGTGTTTTTTCTATTGTTTTACACACGGTTTTTATGCGTATTTCGGTACTATCCGGCAAAACAAAATCGGCTAAAGAAGCGGTATTCTATGGGAATTTTCATATAATATGGATTCTGTGGGTATCCCCCTGTTTAATTCTGCGAAAATTCGCACGTAGGGGACCATCGGTCTTCAGGCAGAAATACTGTAGAGATTTGGATACCCCACTATTTTTTAAAATATTCCTCACATTCTTCTTGGCTTAAATAACTGACAAATTTTATTTACAGTTGTTCCAATCAAACTATATTATTCTTGTATACTGGATGCGATATTAGATTCTTTTATTCTATTTCCATCTCCAATATTTACGCTATTGTCGTTAAATATTATTACTTGTAATTGCTTAACTATTTCTATTCTCTCATCTTTAGATTTTGAGTCTATATCTATGTCTAAATCATCTAATACTCCAAACTCTTTTTCCAAAAGAATCAAAGCATCAAGTAATCTATTTTCTATGGTAGATAAAATATTATGAATACATTGACTTGAGATTTCAACCATTGCCGATGTAATCATCATATATGGATCTTTATTATAGTGTACTATTACTGGAAAAAAATCTGCATTAATCTGTTTTCCTAATTGTATACTTGATGAATCACATTTTTCCACAAGTTGTCTTAATGCTTCTACTCCCTCTCGAAAACTAACATTTAGCAAAGAATCCTGTAAATCTTCCGGCATCTTTCCTAATGGAATTGAAACATGATTCCATGTCATATGTGATGCCATTGAACCTTTAAAATATGACCCCATAAGACTTCCACGTACTATTCTATATGTAGGTATCTTTGCATCCTTAGGATATCCTGTTATCTCATTATTAATCCAAGTATTTAATTCAACATTATCAAACCCAGTTAATAACACCTTTGTTCTTTTAAGTGCTATAAGCGTATCCACAGTCCCGTTTGCAAGTTCCTTGATAATTTTACTTTTTGGCATTAAAACACCCCCTCTATCAAATTTACAATTCTATCCCAGAATGAAAATAATAATACAATCCCCGCCACTAAAGAAATCAGGAATCCACATATTACAGGATGCTTTTCATAAAATGATTTCTTAACAGATTGATCATCATTAATCTCAAGTCTTTCCGCAATATTAGCATTTTTAATTTTATTATTATCACCAATGTTAATCGACATATCACATTCTCCTATTTATAATTAATGAACACAAATCTGCTCAGATGCAATTCTATTAAAGCTATGTATCAAATGCACTTTTTGTATTTTTATATGTTTATTAATATATTCCAATAATTCCGTCCCATCCAAATACATGTACATCTGCGGTGCAACAAATCCCGGAACGGCATGTCTTAAATCATCAAGTGAAATCTCTGTGGTTTCTTGAAATTCATCAATTTCCATAGCGTATCGATATGATTCTTGATATTTTTCAATACGTGCAACAGCATCTTTATCATTTTTAAACTCTTCTCTCCAGTCAGATAATAGATGTCGCTTACCTAAATATACTATACCTGTAACTGCCTTAACGGGCGAACTAACATACATATATGCCATAATTGGCTCATCCGGGAAATTTCTTCTATGTTCAAATATTTTCTTCCCAGACTTTATTTTCTCGTATACCTCCGGCTTGAAGCTTAAAAGCATTTTTCTCATTTACGCTACCGCCTTAATTCCACTTACATTCTATATTAAGAACTTCTATTGGCATACTAATAAACTGAACATCAAACTTAAGACTTGGTTCAACTTTTGTACTTGCATTGTGAATTCTGAAACTAAGCTGCCAACCATTATCGAGATACATTTCTACTGTATTATCACTGTTAGGCTTAAATTCAAGTGCTACAAGTCTTGTAGGTAATTTCACAATAGGTACTGTGATTGCAGATACCTTGTTCTTTGCAGGCTTATTCAACGTATCGTGCATATTAAATGTATGAATCATTGTAAGTCTCTTGCTATCCTTACTCACAACTTTATAATAATCTTCAATTCCAATTAAATATTCAATCATTTTTCTTGGCATTGTATTGTCTTTCTCATTTGCTCGATTCACTTCATCAATAAAAGCCTGCAACAATGGGATATACACATTCTGACTCTTGTTCCCAATTTCAGACCACTTTGTGCCATTATCTTTTTCCTGTTTTAAAAAGTTAAATATTGGTTCAACTGCATTCCAATATTCATCAGAACAAGGCATATCAAACCATTCATTTCCAAAATCTAATTTATAGCTTAATCTGCTATGCTTAACCGCATCATGATTGTGCTTAATACTTAAGCCAATCTCAGACTGTAGACAAACTTGGTGCTGGGTGTTATGCCCAGTACCATTTTTCTTTAAA
>NZ_QUIH01000011.1:64807-66666 GCF_003479985.1 Clostridium sp. AM43-3BH | reverse complement strand
TACTTCATCAGCAGATTGGGAAGAAGTGTCGCTTCCTCCGCCGCCTTTTGTGCAAGCAGTTCTTTTCGTTTTTCTCCCAGCTCGGTAATCCAGCCTTTGAGGTTTTGAATGAGCTGCCGGATAGACTTCATCAGGCGGTTGGCGGCTCTGATGTCCCGGTTCAGGTTGCCGATGTTCGTCTGGATACCCCGCTTTTCCATCTGCCGGACAGCAGCTCCCTCATGGACAGTAGGGATAATATCAAGCCCCTGTCTGGCATAAGAACGCAAGTCCACACGCTCTGGGCGGTCATTGGCTTCCAGATAGCGGTTCTGGATGACCTCCCATTCATGCCGCCAGATTTCGCAATACTTCTGGTCGTTCCAATCCACCGTATCCTCCTTGTGGCTTTTCCATCTGCCGGACGGAAGTTTTATCCGTTCCCCGTTTTCGTCAAGGTCATAAACCTTGCGGCTCTTGGGAAGCCATTTTCCATGTTCGTCCATTGCCCTCATAGTGAGCATGACATGGGCGTGGGGATTGTGTCCCGGCGGATGGGGGGCATGGATTGCAAAATCAGCAATCATGCCTTTGGAAACAAACTGCTGCTCACAAAACTCCCGGACAAGGACAGCATACTGGTCGGGTGGTATCTCTCTTGGGATGGTAAGCACCCACCTCCTTGCAAGCTGGGAGTTCCATTGTTTTTCCACAGCTTCGGCGGCGTTCCATAAGGTATTACGGTCTGCATACTCCGGCGGGGCATTTGCTGGGAGCAGAATCTCATTGTGGACGATACCACGCTTTTCCGGGTAGTGCTTCACTTGCTGGTCGTATTCACAGAACAGCTTTTCGCCACTCTGGTAAGCAGCGGCGGCAACCGCAGACTGCCGCTGACTGCGCTGAACAATCGTGATTTCGTTGTGTGGACAGGGCATTTCGTGTCCCTCCTTTCGCTAATTGGTGGACGGGGTGGCGTTTTACCACCTCATTTTGGGCAGAAAAAAAGCAGGAAACCTTTCTTTCAGATTTCCTGCTCGGTGTGCCGCTGTGTGGGCGGCGGGTATTTAGTTGTAAAAGTTCGGGACAAGTTGACCCGATGTGAAGCTGACGAACTGGAATTTATTTGTTGTTATTTTCTATCAATCCCCAAAACATCATAGTATTCATCACTATACTCAATGCCACTATTGTCAAAGCGAGATTGCAGTTCTTTTACATAGTCATAAGGGTTATCAATAGGGGAAATTTCTAATTCTGTTTCAAGATAACTTAATGTCGCTTTCTGTTCCTCTGTGCGGATTGCTTCTTCCTCTTTGAGGTGTTTTTCAAATTTGTCTTTGTCCATCCAAATAATCTGCTCAATAGGATTAGTAGAACCACAAGCAAGAATAAGTCTCATAAAATCCTCAAAGGTTCTTGCCAGTGGATAAACAAAAACATCTGCACAAGTATCAGGATTGCAGGCAAAAACCATTTCCCCATACGGCTCAATAAAGCAATACATAATACTTCCTTCAAAACCTATTGCCTTTGCATTGGTCGGATAGCAGAAGTAAGAATAAATATCTTCAACTTGTTCAAGACAAATCAAAGAGCCATTTATATTCAGTTCTTTGTATTGGTCAAAAAGTGTTTCCATTTTATCACACTCCTTTACAACTTCTAATTTTTCAGTTCTACAAGTTGGAAGTTGTCGCTATGAAATTTCTTTTTCATCATCTCTTGGTGGTCGGACATAACATAACATTTCTTTTTCACAAGCACCAAATTTTGAGAAATTGGATTTCGCTTCTTTTAGCGTTATTCCATGATTAGAGTCGCTTGGTTCGTTATCAGAAGCAATGAACGGGTCATTCTCCCAAAAACAAACGGGGCAA
>NZ_QUIH01000011.1:0-64797 GCF_003479985.1 Clostridium sp. AM43-3BH | reverse complement strand
AGCAATGAACGGGTCATTCTCCCAAAAACAAACGGGGCAAATATACCCACAATCTTCATTTGCCGGAACATTATAGGTAAAATATCCGCAGCAAGGACATTGGTATTTTTTCATATAAACCTCACGTTTAAGCCTTGACCTCAAATTCCTGATTTATTTCTGACTTTATTATACTTCATCGATTATCGAAAAGATAGCATATTTTATGAAACTTGTCGGCTGGGAACAGCTTGCACCGCAAGGTGTCCCCAACAGGCAAGTCCACAAAAGGGTAGCTGGCTGCAGCCAGCGCAGGGGAAGTGTAGCGTCCCCTGTTTGATTTGGAGCAGACCATGACTGCGGAAAATCACAGCTCTCCGGCGAGGAGCCTTCGGAGAACGCAATGCACCAACCTCTGGGTGGTGTATAATTGCGCCCTTAGTAAACTAAGGGGTTTCCGGCTTCTCCCGTTCCAGCAGTTTCTTCAATAGTTCCTGCGTGTCCTGCCTGTGAAAAATGAGTTTCAACAACAGCATGACATCATCATCTGTTAGGCGTTCCGGCTCTTGCAGAAAACTTTCCAGCATACCGCCACGAGTGCAGAGCCGGTGCGTCCGTTCCTTTCGGGTAAGCTGCTTTAACTGGTGCTGCAATGCCTTTTCATCATTGATGGCTTTCCGCAGTTTCTTTTCGCTTTTCTCCAGCTCCCGGTTGAGCTTTTCCAGCTTCGAGGTATCAGGCAAGGGCAGCGTCCTCCTTTCCCGGTATCAGCACATAAATCCTATTCGGTTCTCCCACGCCCTGACGCACCCGCATGATAAGTCCGGCGTTTTCCAGTTCATTCAGAGAACGCTTGACCGTCATGGGACTGCGGGACAGGACTGCGGCAATGGCTGTGACAGGGAAGCAGACAAACAGGATTCCGTTCTCGTCCTCCTGCTCTTTGGATAGCATAGCGTCCAGCATCCGGCAGTACATGACCTTTGCGGTGCTGCTGACCGGAAATCCTGTCAACGCTCTGGGAAATGGCATACAGGGCGGCAATGGTGTGTCTATCGTCATAAATTCAAAATTCATTCGGTGTGTTCCTCCTTTTTCTTTGATCGTTTGGATAAATAACGGGGGCAGTCAATCACAACCGCCCGGAAGCTCTGCTTGCACCCATGCTGGCATTTCCGGCATAATTCGTTGTAAGTGACACGCCCCCGGTCATTGAGGTAAAAGGAAAGCTCATGCTTCCTCTTTTTGCTCATTCTCGGCATATTGTATTTCCTCCCGTTTTAGTGTATGGTTTCGGGGCGATTTTCGGCAAAATTACGGTCATAGAGCCGATTAAAATCTCCCGAAGTATCAGCGATAGGGTAGACTATCCCCCTATCAGATTGTCGTGTTTCGGTATCATTTCGGTGTCAGTTCGCCAGTTCTCCCCGGTGTCGTTCCTCCCCTGAATCTCACAGCGGCGTATCGCTCCCTTTGGTATGCTCGTTTCGGTCAGGGTTCCTCCACATCCCTGCCAAAAGTCATGGCACTACATCGCCGGGGAAGCATATCCCACACAGGCTGGTCATTCGATTGGAATAATCCATCGATGAACTACCTGTATCATAGAACATTTTTGTGCCCTGTGCCGTATGTCCACAAAGTAGGAATTAGGGGTAAAAATCAGAAATTTCCACGATTGCGGAAAGTGTGATATAATCCAGATAAGCGGCAGCAATGAAACCATTGGAAAGGAGCGTGCGCCCATGAAAGGAGCAACAAGCATACAGGAACGCCTTTGGGAACTCCGCAAGGACAAAGGCTTAAATCTGGAAGAACTATCAAAGCTGACAGGCATTTCCAAATCAGCTCTTGGAAGTTATGAAAAAGAGGATTTTAAGGAAATCAATCATGGCAACCTTATCACGCTGGCAGACTTCTATGGGGTCTCTGTTGATTATCTACTGTGCCGGATAGAGAACAGGGAGCAGATCAACACACCATTGACGGAGTTGCATTTGAATGATGAGATGGTGGCACTGCTGAAAAGCGGTCGGATTAACAACCGTCTGCTCTGTGAGCTTGCTACACATAAAGATTTTATCAAGTTTCTTGCAGACATTGAGATTTATGTGGACGGGATTGCTACCATGCAGATTCAAAACCTCAATGCACTTGTCGATACCGTCCGGCATGAAATCATTGAACGGTATCGCCCAGGCGAAGATGACCCGCATTTGAAAGTGCTGCAAGCCGCCCATATCAGTGATGATGAGTATTTCAGTCACATGGTTCTGGATGACCTCAACCTGATTATCCGGGATATTCGGGAAGCCCACAAAAAGGACAGTGAGAGTGCGCCCCAGACCACCGTTGCCGATGAATTGAAAGAAAATCTCGAAGCAGTCGAAAATTTCAAGGGCAGCCGGGATGAAAAGCTGGTTGTCCTTTACTGCAAGCAGCTCGGTATCAACTATAAAAATCTGTCAGACGAAGAATTTCGCTGGCTGATTCGGATTCTCAAAAAATCAAAGAAAATGGGAACGCCTATCAGCCAGAGGAAAAAACGGTAAAAAAACCGCTGTTGCATGGTTGGGGTGCCTTCCATGTAGCAGCGGTTCTTGCTGTGGTTATTATTTCATTCGTTTTCTTAATATCCGGCGATAATTTGTTTCTCCCTTTGGTGCGTCCTGTATAATTTCCAACACACCATCTTCAAGCATTTTATCAATGCGATTAGAAATCCATACATCACTAATTCCAAGTTGATATTTTCCTAAAACATTACCTATAACAATAGCCATTTTGAATTGCTCTGGCTGTTCCGCAATTTCACGAAGAATGAAACTATCATATATATCTTCTGAAACACTTTGCAATTTACCATTTAGCATTGCACGCAAAGGTGCATTTTCATTTTGAAGTTGATTCCATTTCATAGCACAAGCTGAAAGAAATACAGGCTTAGCTTTTTCTTGTAGAGTTATATATTTTCCCCATTCGCCAGGAGAAACCTCACCCCATGCTATTTTGGATGTCATAGTATTTTCTTTTCCATATTCCCAGGCAGGTAACTTAACCAAATAAATTGTTGTCTGACAGTTTAATGGTCGAAGTTGTTTCATAAGCCAGTACATACCGCAAAGTTCATCCGGATTATAGCTATACCAAATACGAACTTCTTCCCCAGCTACATATCGTTCAATAACCGAAGACAATGTAGTTTTAATTTTCTGTATTTTTTCTTCAACCTGATAGTCTAAATCCTCTACAAACCAGACAGACAGCATTTTCTTGAGAACATTTTTCCGCTGTTCGCCAATTCCATTATCAGAAATATCTCCCACACTAAGAGCCATATCAAAACAATAAACATCACTGCTCTTGCCTCCCAATGGAATAGCATTCTCCCAAGCAATATGTTCTTGTTCCTGTGCTTGAATTTGTGCTTCTTTCATTTCATCTGAAGATGGAACACTCCCATCTTCGTGCCTCATAAAGACCGAAACTGCACTTCCTCTATACTTTCCCTTACCGTAAGTTTGGGCAATTTTCAAACTTCCACAGGCACTTTCACCAAATACAATTTCAATCATCTTATATACCTCCGATTTAATTACTCCCGTATGAATAAATTATATCATGCAAAACAATTTCTTCTGCCCGGTTGTGAATGTTATTACAACGCTGCACCCATTCCATTTGTTGAGTTCGCTTCAATTCCTCTGTCACGCCCTCGGTGGCTTTCATCTGCTCCATGATAGTGTCTAACCGTTCCTGTGCCTGTTCGTTCAGGTCTGCAAGATATGTCCACAATTCTCCGGTCAGTATCAATGTATTCAATCTGGCTGGGTGGACTTCCCTTAAATATTCCCGGTGCATCCGTCCGTACTTTCCGATAGGGCGGTGTTCCTCCGGCAGTTTCAAGTCCGGGATGTAGTAATCTCCGACAAGGATATAATCAATTCCGTTTTCCGTTATTCTTGGTTTCAATTCTCTCATGTTCCTTACCTCCTGTGGAAGCAGGCTCGTCTGGTACTAACTCAATCACATCGGTAATCTCACAATTCAGCGTTTCGCAGATACGGGCTAATGTATCCATGCTGATGTGCTTTCCCTCTTTGCTCATGTTGGCAATCATATTTGTTGTCATACCAGCAGCAAGCCTTAAATCCTCTTTCCTCATATCACGCTCTAACAGTGTGTGCCAGAGTGGTTTATAGCTGATGTGCATATTGTTTTCCTGCCTTTCTATCCATACCACCGGGGCGGCTGCCCCGGCAGGAACTTTTCTCTTATTATAGCACCAATCTTGTGAAATCACAATTTATTCTTGTATCCTGCCGCTGATACCGTCTGGATTGGTTTTCCTTTCTTTTTTGTTCCCTTTAATTAGCCATGAACTGCTTCATGCCCTGGGACTTTACTGATGTGCGATAAAGAAGTAATAGAAGTGTAAAAAATTTTGCCGTTCCTATCCGGCACTTGGCCATTGTGTCGGATAGGTCGGGCGTTAGGCTTCGGGCAAGTCAATCTTGCCGACAAAGCTGTAATAAATCTCAATGTCCTGCCTGCGGGTGCCGTTCTCGTCATAGCTGCACTCATGCACGACGATTTTCTCAATCATTTCCCGCAAGAGGGTGGGGGTAAGTTCCTCAAAGGCAAGGTGCTTTCGGACAATCCCCATAAACTTTTCCGCGTTGACGGTGGCGGCCTGCGACTTGGAAAGTTCCTCCTGTAAAGCGGCGGCGCGGTCTTTCAGTTCCCGCTGTTCCTGCTCATAGTCTGCCGACAGTTCCATGAAACGCTCGTCGCTGATTTTGCCGTTCACATTGTCCTCATACAGCCGCTTGATAATGCGGCTCACTTCGGCAATACGCTCCTGCGCCTGTTCAAGCTGCTTGGTGGCTGCGGCGGTCTTTCTCTTGCCGCCGATCTCGTTCTGCTGGATAAGCAGCTTCACAAAGCGGCTCTCATGCTTGGCGGCGTATTCCGTCACTTGTCGGAGATTGGAGAGGACGCCAGCGGTCAACAGGTCTGTGCGGATAAAGTGTGCCGTACAGTTGCGGGTGCGCTTCTTGTAGCTGCCGCAGATGTAACAGTCCTGCTTGCGGGTTTTGTTCTGATACCGCTGCTGGTACATCACATGGCCGCAGTCGGCGCAGAACAGCATACCGGAGAACAGCCCCACTTCATCATAGCGGTTCGGGCGTTTGCGCTGCTTGCGTAACTCCTGCACGCGCTCCCATGTTTCCGTGTCGATAATCGGCTCATGGTGGTCGGGGAAAATGGCCTGCTTCTCCACGGGGTTCTCTACACTGTGCTTGACCTTGTAAGAGGGCTTCTCCGTCTTGAAGTTTACCAGACAGCCGGTGTACTCCCGGTTTTCGAGGATATGAACGACGGTGTTCGTCGCCCACTTGCACTCATAGCCGGGGTGGTAGCGGCGTGTGCTGCCCGTCCTGCGGTATTCCAGCGTCCCCGGCGTGGGGATTTGCTGCTCCGTAAGCATACGGGCAATCTTGGTCGGGCCATTCCCGGCAAGGCAAAGCTGGTATATCTGCTGGACAACCGGCGCGGTTTCCCCGTCAACGATATAGTTCTCGTCCTCGTCCATGAGGTAGCCATATACCGGCTTGCTGGTAACGGGCTTGCCACTCATGCCTTTTGCTCGTTTTACTGCTTTGATTTTCTTGCTCGTATCTCTCACCAGCCATTCGTTGAACAGATTTCGCAGAGGGGTAAAATCGTTGTCCATGCCGCCGTTTGCGCTGTCTACATTGTCGTTGACAGCGATAAACCGCACTCCCTTTTGAGGGAACAGCATTTCCGTGTAAAATCCCACCTGCAAGTAGTTTCGCCCTAACCGGCTCATGTCCTTGACTATGACCGTACCCACTTTCCCGGCTTCAATGTCTGCAAGCATAGCTTGAAAACCGGGGCGCTGGAAGTTCGCGCCGGAAAAGCCGTCGTCGGTGTACCAGCGCAGATTGGTAAAGCCGTTCTGCTTGGCGTAGGTTTCCAAAATCCTTTTCTGGTTCGATATGGAATTGCTCTCGCCTTGCAATTCGTCCTCATGGGACAATCTCGGATAAAGGGCAGTAATGAGGTTTTGGGTGGCTTGTCTTAACATAAAATCCTCCGTTTCCGACAGCCAGCCCCACTATTTCGTATGTTTATCATACCACATGGGGCGGCGGTCTGTATAGCGGCAAAAGTGTAAAATCCGCTTCTTTATGATTTGTCAAATTGCTGGTTTTTGTGTAGCAGGTTATTGTGGCTCCGTAGTAGAAAAACTCTTGTCCTTATGGTAAAATGAGATTAGTCAATACAAGGGGGTGTGGCAATGAAAGGATTTGTCCGTAATAATCAGTACCTTTCGCTTTGTGGTCTAAATTGCAAACTCTGTCCCATGAGTTTAGCGGGGCATTGTTCCGGCTGCGGCGTTGACAACCAATCCTGTAAAATTGCTAGGTGTAGCATTGAACATGAGAAAATCGAATACTGCTTTCAATGCGGCAGTTTCCCTTGTGACAAATACGCTCACATAGATGATTTTGATTCTTTTATAACTCATCAAAATCAAATGAATGACATGGGAAAAGCCCAGCAAATTGGTATTCCTGCTTATAATGCTGAACAGGAAGAAAAGCGAAAAATATTAGATTTCCTCTTGGCAAGCTATAATGACGGACGCAGAAAAAGCCTATTCTGTATTGCGGTCAATCTCTTAGAGGTTGGCGAGATTGAAAATATATTGCAAGCAGTTAAATCCGATAAAGAGTTTCAGGGTTTGAGTAAAAAAGAGCAGGCTTCTATTATCGCAAAGCAGTTACAGGATATAGCTGCCAATAAAGGCATTGTCTTAAAACTCCGAAAAAAATAAAATTGTCACTGATATTCCAGCGGCCACACTCCCCGGCGTGGCCGCTTTCCCTATGCCCCGGCTCACGCCGGATAAGTCGGCTCCTGTGTAGCAGCGGCTTCCGCTTCCAGTACCCGCGCCATTTTGTCGGCGGCGGTGGTGGTAGTGTCTTTCTTGAAATAGCCGGACACGACAAGGACGGAATTGCCCATGCGGATTTCCGTCACGCAGTCGGGGCGGCGGGCGGTGCGGGTGTCGTGCTGCTTGTTATCTGCCATAGGCAATACTCCTTTCAGTCGGTAATCAGTTTCTTCATGCTCTCCATTTTCCGCTGTGCGGCTTCCTGCCGGAAATTGTCGCCGGTAAATCGTACCGGGACGCACATGGAAAGCAGGCGGTCATAAATCCGGGAATGGGCGGTGTCCTCCGGGTTGTGCAGGTCGTCCAGCGTGAGGTTGGTCGTGACGATCAGCGGCTTGCCGCTGCGGTAACGGCTGTCAATCACATTGAAAACCTGTTCCAGCCCGTATTCGGTGCCGCGTTCCATGCCGAAGTCGTCAAGGATAAGCAGCGGATAGCGGCAAAGGCGGGAAATGTACTCGTTGCGGTTCTCAAAGCTGGCGGCAAGGTCGTTGAGGATAAGGGCAAAGTTCGTCATGTGAACGGGGATTTCTTTCTCCATGAGGGCGTTTGCGATACAGCCCGCAAGGTAGCTTTTCCCGGTTCCCACGCCGCCCCAGAACAGGCAGCCGATATTGTCGGTTCGCATATCCTCCCAGTGTTCCACATACCGGCGGGCAATCCCGGCCTGCGGGTTCCTGCCGTTGTCGTTCTCAAAAGTCCAGTCCCGCATGGTGGGGTCGGTAAAGCCCCGGCGTTTCAGTTCCTCCACGGTGTCAAGGTGCCTGCGCCGCTTCTCGGCGGCCTCCCGTTCCTCGCGGGCGGCTCTCTGGCAGTCGCACTCTGCCGGGTGGCGGTCACGGCCAAAGATAGCGGCCTTATCCGGCGCAAAATAGGCTTCTTTCGGCTTGCGGCACTTGCCGCAGTACAGTAAACCGTCCTCGCCGGTGTAGTCCTCCGGCTCCGGGGTGGCAGTCGTCATATTCTCCAAAACAGCGTTGATTTCGTTCTTCATAAACTCTCGCCCTCCTTGCATGAGTAGTCTGGTATGCCCTTTTTCGGGGCTTTCTTTTTGTCGTTCCCCGCCCATATCCGCAGGGCGGCGGCATAGTTCTGGTAGCTTTTCCCGTTGGCAGCAAGGTAGCGGCTCATTTCCTCGATGAACCGTTCCAGCCTGTCGGGGTACTCTGCCTGCAACTCGTCGTATTCGGTCTGCGACAGAAAAATATTCTGGTATCGGCCATAGGGCGCGGGCGGCTCCCCACTCACTCCCTTTGTTTGGCTCTCTGTAAGGTTGTTTATAGTAGTTTGGTTAGGGGACGGTTTTCCGACCATCATAAGGTCGGTTTTCTGACCATCAGTAGGACGGTTTTCCGGCTCTGTGAGGGTCGGATTTCCGGCCATCAGTTGGTCGGAAAACTGTACTTGTGGCACTCGCGGCACTTTGACATAAAGCCGGTTCGGTGCGGAGAAGCCGCCCCGTTCCCGTTCCAGCAGCCCCGCCGTGTCCAGTTCATTAAGCGCCCCCTTTATGGTGGTGCTGCCTTTATCCAGTATTTCGGCTATCTCCGCGATTGGATAGATAATATATATCCTGCCCTCGTCGTCCTGCCACTTGTTCTTCTGGGAAAGTGTGGAACGGTCTAACAGCAGCGAATACAGCAGCTTGGCGGTCTGGGAAATCTCCATTTTCAGCAGGAAACGGGGGTAGGGCAGATAGATAGGCAGCGGCGTGTCTGCCATGATATAATCAGCGATAGTATCACCTCCCTGTGTTTCGGGTTGATTTTTGGGTTTTGTCACGCTTTAGGACGCCGTTTCCGGGGGAAAAGGATAAATGTATCGCACACCCTTTGACACCCACGAAAAAAGCCTTGATTTATGCGGGTTTGAAAGGTTCTAAAGCGTGACATCTCTGCCTTTGTTTCCGCTTTCTCTCGGCGGCTTTGAGCTTCTTCATGCGTCCGGCGCAGCCGGGGCAGTATTTCCCCCGGTTGGATTTGGGGACAAATGCCGCGCCGCAGACAGCACACCGTTTTCGGCTCCCCCGGTACAAGAGGGCTGCGGCCAGTTCCCCGTCAAGGGGCAGGACAGCCACACGGAACCAGCGGCACATGAGGGAAAAGGAAATGCTCTGGACGCACACGCAAGGCTTCCCGTCGTCTAACAGCAGGCAATTCCCCTCATCGTAGTTACAGCACTCATGTACCAGCCGCCGCGCCCGCCGGTGCTGGCGGTAGTCCATTCTCGGTAACTTATCGCTCATGGCTCTGCTCCTTTCTGCGGTGGGGTTCCTCCCGGCGCAAAATCTGGTCGATGTTCCGCTTGACGGTCTGCAACTCCTTGAACCGCTGTTTCTGTTCGTGATAGGTGTTATACAGGCCGTCTTTCTCGGAGATAAGCTGCTCGATCTCGGCCTGCAACGCTTTCCGGGCGGGCAGCTTGGTAATGCCATGCGCCTTGAAATACCGGGCGGCTGCGTCGGCTATGATAAAATCGCTCTCATTTGCCTGCCGGTAGGCGGCGCGGGCTTTCTCGGATTTCTGCACCCGCAGCCCGTCGCGGGCGGGCTTGGTCTTGGCGTAGGCAAGTACCTGTTGCTGCAACTCCTTTTTCCCTTGTAGCTTCGTTTCCAGTGCTTTCAGTTCGCCGCTGGTCTGGCGCATTTCCTGATAGGCGGTATCAACGGCGGCTTCTAACTGCTCCGGGGAAGTAAAGCCGTATTCCTGATACACATTCAGCGTCGCGGCCATTTGTTTGAGGTTGTGCATGGTCGCCCAGCGTTCATAGCCCCGGCCTTTGCCCTCGGCTTTCTTCTGCTCAATGTCCACAAGCCGCTGCACACCGTCCTGTTTCGGGGCGGTTTGAGGGGCTTTTGTGGGCTGTATGCCGGTTTTCTCCTGCCGGGGGTATTCGGGTATGGCTGCGGCCTTTTCTGCGGCTCTGGCGGCGTTCTGCTCCAAAACGGCAAGGACAGCGGCGCGGTCAAAGTCGTCGCCCAGCTTCCGGGCGGTAATGGGCTTTGTCCTGTCCGGCGTGAGGTAACTAAGCCGCCCCCGGCTCTCCTTGACGGCCACACCCTCCCGCAGCAGCAGAGAGGAAAAGTCCTCGAATGAGGTTGCCGCAGACAGCGCGGCGCGTATGGTCTGCCGCAGCTTCTCCTTGTTCGTTTCAAACTTGGTCTGCCGGGGCGTGATACCGCCTGCAATCATGGGGGCGTTCTGCTTGTCCAGCGCAGCCTGTCCCTTTTTCTGCGCCCAATACTCCCGGTCTGTGACGCGGTTCTTGCTGCCGTTCAAGAGGTCGATTTGGTAAAGCCCCTCCCGGTGGCACATCTCCATGACCTCGGACTTGAAGTAGCGCAAGGCAGCGTCGGTACAGCGGTGCTTGCAGCCGGCTTTTGTATCGGCTGGCCTGTCCATGTAGGGCAGGAACGGCACTTCCTCTATCCGCAGGCTGTTAATGACGATATGCACATGAATGTTGCCGCTGTGGTTATGGCCGTCCGGGTGGGTGCATACAAGGGCTTGGTGGCCGGGGAAATGCTCTTTACAGAATTGCTCCCCCAATGCCTGCGCCCGGTCTACGGTCAAGCCGTTGTCCGGCCCGTCCCGTGGGTCAAAGCTGATGATATAGTGGTGGCTTTTCACATCTTCCCGCCGCTGGTTCTTCCCGTAGCGGAGATTTGCCCGCATACACGCAACGGCAAAATCCTCCCCGCCGCAGTTCAGCGTGGACAGCCGGTAGTCCTCGCGGGGGATAAGTCTGCCGGTTTCATCAAGGACGGGCTTCATGGTAAACTCGTCATGCTCAAACAGCAGGTATTGTTCGGCGGCTCCATAGTCGGCGTTTTTAGAGTTGATATGCTTGAGTGTTGCCAACCGCGTCACCTACTTTCTGTAAGACTTCATACTTGAGGGCGGCAAGGTCGGCTATGGCGGCGCGTACCTCGCCGGACAGCGCATTGTAGGGTGCGCCGTACTCGTTTAGATACCGGGCTATCTGGTTGAGGTTGCCGCCGATCCTGCCGTACTCGGCGGCCAACTTCCCGACAGCGGAGAGCAGTTCATCATTGACCGCCGACACATGGATAACGGGGCGTATGGTGGTGCGCCGTATCGCCTGCCGGAGAAATTCGGACTGGCTGATACCATAGGGCGCAAGCCGCGCTGTGAAGTCGGCGTATTCATCTTCGGACAGCCGGGTTTTCACAACGCGGCTGCGGTGGGGCGTGTTATATCGCTTCGGCATGGGCTGTAAACCTCCTTTCACTTATCACAAAAAATTCTCTTATCTGTTAGCCATTTCCGGGGCGAAAGTGAGAAAAACTTTTCGCCGGTCGGAAATATTTTTGCGGCGTAAGCCGCCATAGCAGGGTTTGGGGAAGGCACTCCCCAACAAGTTTCCCGCGAGGGGCAAAACCGCAGAATTGCGGATTTTGGCACCGTGGTAGAAACTTGCTCTGTAACTGCCGCAGACTATCCCTGTCCGGGCTTTTCCGTACATAGAGCGAACAGGGCGGGGCTTTCAGCCCGCTGTGGGCGGTCTTTTTTCCTTTTCGCTAAAGATACATTTCAAAGGCCGCCAGCTACCCGCTGAACGGGGATTTCTCAAAATTTCTTTCGCTTCTGTAATCCGGGCAACAGGATTTTGGCAACCGGCGGGGCAGAGAATTTTTCCTTTCACTCCCTACACCACCGCGTTTTGAAATTTGCCAAACAAAACGGCTTATTTTCTCTTTGCTTCTTACTACGGACAAAAATCAAAAATGCCAAACGCCGGGGCAGGAAAATTTCCCCCTCACTTACTACTACAATCTGAACAGGGCAAAATGGCCGGGAACGGAGCCGGGCAACAAAAAAAGCAGCAAATCTTTTTCAGACTTACTGCTTTCGCTGGCCGCGCCGGTGGCGGCTGGTATTCAGTTTTGAAAACTCATTTCATATTGGTATGATAAACGGAGAGTTATTGCGTTATGTTTTCAAAAGGAAACGATTGCTCCTTGAATATATCCCACAAAATATGCAATCGCTATACTTATCGCAATGCAGCATATACATAGTATTTCAGCAATAACCTTTTTCCCGGTTATTTTGTTTACAGACTTGCCGTAGTCAATAGTAGCCCATACCATTGAAAGTAAAAATAGAATTGCAATCCAATGAGTATGAAACGACAGTCCCATGCTAACAAATACATAGTTTGTGATGATGTAAAAGATGCTTCTAACTACAACTTCCGTCACTGTTGAAAGCTGATTTTTCATAAAACCTCTTGCCTCCTTAATTTTCTGCTTACTATCGGTCAAATCGAAACTTGAACAGTGCGGCAATTAACTTCTGCTTCACATATTCCTCAACCTCGGCGTTGACTTTCCCGTGTACTTTGGAACAGTATCGGATATATCCGGCGTAGTGGGAAAGAACGGTGTCGATTGCGTCCGGGTCGCCCTCATGCGCCTTGACGATTGTTTCATAGGGGAGAAGTTTATTCATACCGGCTCACCTCCATTTCCTTCCGAAGCCGTTGCAAGGCAAGCTGGATATGCCGCCCCGCTGTGCTGCGTGTCCGGCCGATATGTACGCCGATCACTCTCTGCGGCTGGCGCAGGAAGTAATAGCGGAAAATTTCTTCCTGTGCCTGCTCCGGCAAAAGGGCAAGGGCAGCGGCAAGTTCCGCATGGTACAGAACGGCGGTCTGGCCGCAGGCGGTAAAAAGGTATTCTTCAAGCTGTTCCGGCTCGGCAAGCTGGACAAACTTCTCATTCATCAGATAGTCAAGGGAAACTTCCCGTTCCCACCTCCGGCGCAGCTTCAAAATTATATCTATGGCGGCGTGACGAATGACAACCTTGCAAAAGGCGTTAAAGGTGTACTGGATATACACTTTGTAGGCTTCATCTTCGGTCATGGAAATTCCCCCTCTCTGATAATAGTGCGGGGCGGCAGCACTTTTTGCTGTCGCCCCTTGATTGCCTGTCTGCAAAGGCGGGCGGGGCTGTCAACGGCGGCGCGTATGCGCCGTTCATCTTGACCGTTGACTGGCTCGACTGGCTTTGCTATTCCGTTATCTCTTTCAGTTATTGTCAAAGGAAATGTAGATAGTTAGACTATTGGGTATGTAGCTGATACTTAACCACTTTTCGTCGTTTGATAAAAGCGTCCCGATAGAAACATAGTTTTCTCCCTCGATTTCCTCTGATACATTTTCAATTACGGAAAAGCCGTCTTGGTTCAAAAGCTCCATATACTCGTTATAGTCGTTTTCGCTAATGCCGGTAAGGTTGATATTGCAATTCTCATGTTCTGTATCAAGTGTAGCCCATGCAACCGTACCAGGCGCAACAGGAAGCCCCTCTGTGTACTCATTCGCAGGCCAAACACCCTCGTCCAATTTTGTAACACTATTAGATTGCGTATTGTTCTCATTGCTTGTCGGTGTAGATGATGTATTTTGATTAGAACACGCAGCCAAAAAAATCATAACCATGATTGTGAATACAGAAATATACTTCTTCATTGGTTACCTCCTGTTTTTGTGTATGGTTCGGATAATTAACAAAATAGCAATAGCTGTTGCTGCAAACCCAATAGCCAAAAGGATTTGCGAAATATCAAAGGCAAACGCGCCCTCAATCTGTATATTTGTTGTCGCGTCGGCTTGTCCGATTGCTCCTTCTGGTACTTTTCCTGATTGCGTAACAGCATATACCGAAAAGGCAGCAACCGCGATAACAAGCGTAGCAAGAGTAGAAATGATGCCGTTCCTTTTTTTCGATTTGGTGTTATCAATACCAAACTGTTCTGCGGTGCTGTCTGCAAATTCTTTTGGCGTCCCCAAACGCTGGATAATCTGCTGCTCTGTTTCTCCATGCTCCATAGCAGACGCAAAAACTTCATTTAAGTCACGCACAACCTCTTTTTTCATTTTGCGTGGTAAAGATAGTTCCTTTTCAACCTGTTTGATATATTGTTCTTTCATTTGGACACCCTCGCTTGTTGATAACTTTCTATAAAGTCATTTACGCAGTTTTCATAGCTTGACCAAAATAAGATTAGTTCATCAAGTACATTCCTGCCTTTATCCGTTAAAGAATAATACTTTTTTGAGCCGCCATTTGCCGCAGCCGGAGCCAACCGGCATTTGATTAGTTCTGCTTCCTGTAAACGATACAAAATGGGATAAATGGTTCCCTCTTTCGCATATCCCAAAACAGACGCACTATTGTTCAATTCGGTTATAATTTCATATCCATAAGTTTCCTTGCGTCCGATTAGGCATAAGAGTATCATTTCCAGAGAGCCTTTTTTGAATTGCTGGACATATTTGTTATTCATATCGTCGCCTCTCTTTAGTTTCGCTATTTAGGTTAGCTAAGTAGCAACTATATTATATCTCTTCCGAAGTATCAGAGTCAATAGGCTTAACGAAAAAGTTACAAAGTGTGTGCGTAAGATAATAACGGAATAGTGGGTTGCTGTCTATCAATTCTTGTATGTTACTTTATGGCACATGAGCATTTGCGCCGGGGTTATCGTTGCCGTAGCCCTCAAGCAGATTGATTGCACCCCAGATGCCAAGACCTGCGCCCAGAGCGATAACGAGAGTCTGAAGAACGGTTACTGCGCTATTGAAAAATGCCATAATATTTTCCTCCTAAAATTTGAAATTGTTTTGAGAATAGAAAAAGCCCTCCGTACTACCGGCATCAAAACCGGACGGAAGGCTTAGTTTACGAGAATCTTTTCAAGGAACTCCTCGACGGTTATCACGCCAAGTTTCTGTTCCATTCTGCTTCTTGCATATTCAGTTTCACAATCATATATATCACCACCACCTTTCATAAGAAACAGCCAATACATTGACTGCAACAAATCTTCACGAGAAGCACAGATTGTCGGTGAAAAAACGACAGGTGAAACCTTCAGAACCTCTGCGAGTTTCGCTGTGGTTTCTGCATTAGGGGTTCGAGCGTTTTTCTCATACTGAGCAATACGGACATCCGCTGTTTTCTCGGAATACCCCATCAGGAGTCCAAGCTCTTTCTGGGTAAGGCGGCGAAATCGTCTAACGAACTTCAATCGCTGCCCAATAGAGGTATCCGTGATCCACCAAGTCATTTTTTTTACACCTCGCTTTCTGCAAATTCTCGATATACAACCTCATTTTTTGCTCTGCGCTTGCCTACGGCTTCACTGGGAGCAAGGTCAGGGTAGGTTGCCTGCACTTTCTGTCTGCTTCTGCGGACAGTTTCAAACCCCGGAAAGCTGCGTCTATCCAGTTCCTTCAAAAACACAGGAACCGTCATGGCATGAATGTCGATGCCACGCAGACCGGAATAGTGTTCCAGTACCATCAGGTACAAATGATTGTCGGTATTTCTTGCCTTGTGGTCGTGTTCCAAGATGTTCTTAACCAGGGCAGATACCGTTTTCAGATTTTCCAAACAGAAACCTCCTTAATCCGCATCGACTACCACAAACTCATCACCTGCCTTGAGCTTCAACCTTCGACTCAGAAACTGCTCAATGTTGAACTCATTTCTCTTATCAAAGTCTGATGTGTACTTATAATTGGGGTGCTGCGTCAGATCGTACTTGTCAGAAAGAAACGGTCTGACACCACGCAACTGCAAAATACACTTGCTGCCATCCAGAACCGCAAGCTCATCTACGCTCGCAAGGTCTTTGCCTAACTTCTGATAATTCAAGCCGTAAGACGGGCTGTTACCTCTGGTGTTGGAGGTGTTGTAGGTGTCGATAGTTTCTTTTCCCAATGCCTGATTCAGTTCTTTGAGCGTGGTTGGCTCAGAACCACCCAGGAAAATTCGGGAATCCATGTTGCCGATGATGGTATCGGCATTGTCTTTATAAATGGCTTTCAGCTGTGATTGTGCCTGGAGAACAAGGCAAGCCGATATTTCACGGCTTCGGATTGTCGCTACCAGTTTTTCCAGATTGGGAATCTGACCGATGTTTGCCATCTCATCAATCAAGCAGCGCACATGAACCGGCAGTCTGCCGCCGTACACATCATCTGCTTTCTCGCACAACAAGTTGAACAGCTGTGTGTAAATCATGGAGATCAAAAAATTAAACGTCGCATCCGTATCTGACATAATCAGAAAGAGCGCCGTTTTCTTATCTCCGAGAGTATCCAACTGCAACTCGTCATAGGCAGTCACATCTCTGACCTCCTGAATATCAAAAGGAGCCAGACGAGCGCCGCAGGAAATCAAAATCGACTTAGCGGTCTTGCCAGAGACGAAAAGTCAAGGACTTTTTCATCAAATTCACAAAGAAGTCACATTCTGCGGACTTCCTCACGCAGCAGACGCTTGATTTTGTCCTCCATCGTCTCCTTGGCGGTCTGGCTGAAATGCACACGCACGATATAGGTTGTCTTGCCGATCTGCTTTCTGACAGTCGGGCAAGTGGCGGTGTTGGTTGCGGTATTGTTCATTCAAAATCCTCCTGTAAATGAAAAATGCCCGGTGACTGTTCATCATCGGGCGGTGTCAGTATGAGGGAACAAGGCAAGGCGGCAACATTAAGGTATCTATAAACACCTTGCCGTCTTTGCCACGCTTGCCTTGTTCCTGTGTCAGTTTCGGAGATAGCAAACCCATGCTGTGCCGTCTTTCTCGGTTATGAGCCTGTCTCCGATACGGCTTTTCGCCGTTCGCATGGTGCGTGAGGAAATCCCTCGGTCATTGACCGCTTTTTCCAGCTCTGCACTTGGCATTTTCTTTCCGTTTGCCAGCAGTTCCAGTATCAGCATTTCTGCCTGTGCGGTCTTGCTTTCCGTCTTGGCTGTGTCCGTTCCGGCAAGCAGTTCATCGGCGGTAATGTCATAAGCACCTATCCATTCAAACCCTTTCTCGTCTCCCAGAGAAAAAGCAAGGGACTGTCCGGGTGGTGCAAGAGAGCTTTTCTCATGGATAAGCACCCTCGTTGTAGGATTGTCTTTCAGTTTGCCGATAAACAGCAGACTGCGGACTGCCGCCGTAATGTCGATAGAGCCCAATCCCCGGTAGGTGCTTTGCGTTCCTACGGCTTTGTTGAGGTGTCCTATCAGAACGATAGCACACCCGGTAGCCTGTGCAATATCTCCCAGACTGCGGAAGATGGGACGGACTTCATTTGCTCTGTTCATATCCACATCTGCTCCTAAAAACGCCTGTACCGGGTCTATGATAACCAGCTTGGCATTGTTCTCCCGGATTGCTCTTGCTATGCGTTCATCGGCAAGGGTCAGCGGTATGTCCTTGTCATCAATGACAAGCACTCGTTCAAGGTCTGCGTCCGCTTCTATCAGTCTCGGCTTGACGGTATCACCCAGACCGTCCTCGGCGGTCTGATAGATGATGTTGAACGGCTCAAGGGTCTCCATACCGGGCAAAGGCTTTCGATTGGTGCAAGCCGCCGCAAGACGCATGGCAAAGTAGGTTTTGCCCTCGCCGGGGTTGCCCTGTATGATGGTCAGCTTTCCGAATGGGATATACGGAAACCATAGCCAATCCACGCTCGTCAGCTCCACATCAGCCATGCGGAGCATAGGGACAGGCTGGGCGGTTGGCAGCTCTCGCAGCGTGATTGTCTCGGCTATGAATTTGCGGTTGGGAATATCCCCTTGCTGACGGAGAACATCGTTCCAGTCTTTTCTTGCCGGGACAAGACGAATGACAGCGTTCTCGCCGGGAATAGTCTGTGCCAGTCGGGTACAGGCTTCATTTCCTGCGGTGTCGCTGTCAAGGCAGAGGAACACTTTCAAGATGTCCTTGCGTTCAGAGAGAAAACGGTCAAGAGCCTTGCCAGACACACCGCCCAGGGCAAGGTAGCTTCTCGTCTGCCAGTCCTGCGGATAAAGGCAGATAAAGGATAAAAGGTCTATGGGTGCTTCAAAGACAAAGAGCTGACTGCCGTTTCCCTCATAGCGGAACGGATAAGATTTATCAGAGCCGGCAATGTCCTGCCTGAAACTTTCCTGCGTTCCTCGCACATGAGCATATCTCGGTGTGCCGCTTCGGTCTCTGCCGACAAACACAACATTGTGCCGTTTGCTGTCCTCGTAAATATCCCCGGAAAGAAGAAAAGTCTCAACAAGCGATTTGTTGAGACCTCGGCTTTCACAAAGATATTGAATTGCTCTGTCGACTGTGCGGTTGTGTAGGGGCAAGTGGAACTCTGCGGGCGGTGCTGTGGTGGCTTCGGTCTGTCCCTCGCCGCTTTCACCTGTCAGCAGTTGGACAGCTTCGGGAAAAGACTTTCCGTAAAACTCCATGACGAAATCAATGGGATAGCCGCCTTTGCTCTGACTGTGGCGAAACCATTTGTTTCCCCGGACGGTCAAACTGTCATGCTCTTTCCAGCGGTACTCCCGCCCGCTTTTGATAAGTGTTTCTCCCTGTGTGTGGAGAAAATCTTCCAGACTGACGGCATTTGCCCGGTCAATCTGTGCCTGCGTGTAATTCATCGTGTCATATCCTCCTTTTTGTGTCGTATTTGGGGTTGATTTTGGAGCTTTTGTTCCGCTGTACGCTGATTAAATCGGACGGCAGTATCAATGTTTGACTTTACTTTCCAAAGCCGCTGTAAATCCTCTCTGACGGTCTTAAACTCGGCATAGGTGGTCTCATGCTCCTGTTCCAGCGTGTCATACTCTTTGGATAGCTTTCCCATATCCACCTTGCCGTCCGGGAACTCCTCGGTCAGCTTTCGTCTGGCGGTGTAGAACATTTTCAGCTTATCAGCGTGTTCCGTCTTGTACTTGGCTCTCGATTTCTCAAACTTGATTTTCTGCAAGCCGTCATAGACAGGCTTTAAGCTCTTGTAGGTGGCAGAGTAATCATTAAGACTGCGGATTGCTTTCATTCGGGCGTTCTGGCTGTCCATCGTTGTCTTTAAGCCGTCAACGGTGGTGCGGTGGCTCTGCAATCTGCTTTCCAAATCTTCAAGGGTGTAAATGCCGTTTGCCCGGAGATAATTGTAGGTCTCGTTCATCTCTTTCAGATTGCTGATTTTGCCTTTTTGCGAATATGCCCCGGCTTTTCGCTGGGTGTAATAATCGTTCAGCAGAGAAACAAGGTCGGGTGTCTGCGGCTTGGCAAGCTCAGCTTTTATCTCCGTTATCCAGTCGAACAGGAGAGAGATTTTCTTTCTGATGTCCTTGATAACGGCATTGGTCGCCTTGATCCAGCGGTTGAACTCGCCCTTTTCGGTGCGGATACCTTTCTTCTCCATTGCTCGGACGGTTGCTCCCTCGTGAATGGTGGGAAGTAAATCCACGCCCTGCCGTTCATAGCTGCGGTGGTCGATACGAACATCCAGACCTTTCTCCGCAAACTTGGCGTTGCACATCTCCGCCCATGCTTCACGCCAATGTTCCAGCGTTTCGGGACTGCCCCAGTCGGTAGTGGGAACGGCATTGAACACATACTTACCGTTTGCGTCTCGAATACGGTTGCCCTCCTCGTCCAGCACATATTCTCGCCGTTGTTTTATGCCCCATGTGCCGTCCTGCTCCATTGGTCGAATAGGGCAGAGAAAGTGAAAATGGGGATTGGGTGTGCCGCCGTCCTCACACTCCTTTTCGTGAAAGGACACATCAACGGTCATGCCCCGGCTGACAAACTCCCGAAACAAAAATTCCCTTGCCAGAGCGATGTTTTCTTCAAGAGAAAATTCATTCTGCAAGGAAATTTCAAAACTGTATGCAAGCTGGGCGTTCTTACCACGCTCGGCTTTTTCAACTGCGTTCCATAGGGTCTGACGGTCTGCGTATTCTTTCGGTGCATGGGGCGGCAGGAGAATGTCAGAGCAGATAACACCACGCTTTCTGGTGTAGTCGCTGTATTCGCCGTAATACTCGCTGTACAGCTTTTCGCCGGAACGATAGGCGGCAGAAGCAATCGCAGACTGACCTTTACTGCGTTTCGTTTGGGTTACTGTGAAGTGGAATAGTGCCATTGGCTTTCAGCTCCTTTCCTCTGTTTGCTTGGTTGATGTGTGTAATCTCCATGTGCCGGACGGCTCGCTGTACCTCCGGCAGACCGAAGATGTGTTCCATCAGCTCGGTCATTTCGGTGCGTGTGAGATTTTTGACCTCCGGAGCAAGGCTCTCAATCGTGCCGCCCAGATTGCAAAGGCGGTGGGTACGTTTCTGCCTTTCGCCTTTCTCCAGATATTTCTTTCTGTTCTCCAAACGCTCCAGTTTGTGCTGTTCCTGTGCAAGCCGCTTTTCCACTTGCTCTTTTTCAGCTCGAAGCTGTTCAAGGCTTTTCTGTTTTGCCATTTTGGTTGACCTCCTTTTTTGAAAATGGGTATAAAAAAAGACCGCCAACTTTTCGCACATTGCGACCAGTCAACGGTCTATTTTTCGGTATTCGGTTGTTGTATTCAGTTAGATAATTTATTTGCTATCCTTACCGAAAAAACCAATCGTAGCCATAACAAAACCCACGATAATTAAAAGAAACGACACCCACAGTGTTCCTACATATATCACCTTTAATCCTGCAAGTATCATTATAGCAATACCCAATAGCATTAAACTGTTTCCAAACATAATCTTTTTCATACGCTCACGCTCCTTTGTTAAATTATCGTTTACTATTTTCAAACTTGCTGGCGGCGAACGGTTTGTCAAAACCGTTTGCGGACGGCAAGTCCACAGGGGATAGCCGCTTTAGCGGTGCAAGGGGGTGTAGCCACCTTGACGGAACGAAGTGACGCAACATTCGCAGGCAAGCAGTTTTCTTCTGCTGACAGAGAATGAAGCTCCGCAGGACGCACTACTCTCGATAGAGAGTATAGAAGTGCGCCCTTAGAGTTCTAAGGGTATTTTTAGATAATTGGGAATGTTTCTTTGTCAAACTGCGTAACATTGAACACGATACGCCACTCGACATCATCACCAACCGGTTCAAAGTGCAGAGCAGAACAAGCAGCATGAAGTTTTTCTTGTGAATTTGTTCCATATATAACTGCTGTCGGACCATCTGCACCACCAATAACACCAACAACAAAACAGGAACTACTGCCAACTGGACGGAACGAATGATCGTCTGGTGTAACTTCTATCGGTCTATCGCCTTCATCACAGTCAAAAACCGAAATGTTCTCCATCGGTTCAGGGGTAAGTGTATAACTCATGGCAATATAATGTGTCGGATAAATCCAGCGATCAGAACCAAAACTATTTTGAGGAACTGTCTGCTGTTCTATTTCCTGCACGGTCAGTGTATGGGTTATTCCGCTAACAGGATGGGAAAACATAAATGAATCTCCGGGTGCGTGAACTTTGAAATGTGAGCCTGGAACTTGTCCTGGTTGCTGCTCCATTGTAAGAAAAAGTTTATTGATTTCAGGGTGATGCTTGGTTCCCCAAGGAAATACGTCTCTGCATATGACCCAGCCATAAGTACTATCCAGCCCATAATGGTCGATTGCCCATTTTGCTTCCAACTCATTGATAACGCCATCTGGCAGACAAGGATTAAAGCTCACAGCGCAGCCATGGGTTGTCTGTAATATTTTCTCGTTTAACTTCAAGCAAGGTTTGAAGTTAAAACAAAGTGGGTTTTCCCATTCCATCTGCATCTGTTGCTCACGGGTAAAATTTTCACATGAGTCATTTTCCCAGTCCAGATTCCATTTTTTCATGAAGTCACGGATGCTTTCTGAATCAACTCGCATACAAAAATCAACGACAAGTCCTTTGCTACATGAATAAGCTGCCGGAATTACCCAATGATATCCAGCCCAATCGAATTGTTTATCCAGCTTGATCTCTTTTCCGGCACGGTCTTTACCTCGATGTCCCCAGAAATCTCCATCAAAGTAGACCTTCCATTCAGGGGCAACCAATTCTGCCTCTGAAGTCATATCATTATCGTAATAATCTTCTGTGTATTTAATCTGACTGTAATCAAAGGAAGATTGCAGGTTTTTGATATATGTCCACGGTTGTTCCATAGGCAACAAATTCATCTTCTCTGAAATTTCCGATAAAGTTTGCTGTTGTTCCTGGGTTGTAGGGTTTTCATTGAGAAAGGCTTCAAACTGTGCTTCGTTCCACATCCACGCTTGTTCCACTGCCGCCACATCACCACAAGCCAGTATAAGCCGCAGAAAGTCGGTAAAATTTTCAGCTACTGGATGAACATAATCAGGAGAAGTATTCATGGGGCTGACAGAGAAAACCATCTCTCCAAATCCACGAATGAAACAGAAGTGGATACCATCTATCCCTGCCCATCCAAAAACCGATGCCCCTTTTGGGGTACAAAAATAATTTGTATTATCCTCACGGAGTTCAACTCCCACAGGACTTAAATCGACACCCCGCTGTAAAAATTTTTTCAAAATTCTATTCATTAAGCATCCCCCCATAAAATTAGTGCTATCACGCTCTTTATTGTAGTAAATTTTATCACAAGAGTGTGAATAAATCTACTGGCGAATGCTGAAACCGCCCGAACAGTTTCTTTCTGCTCAGGCGGCTTTCTTCATCTATTTTTCTTTCTTCTGCTGCACTTGTTCATGGGCTTCCTGCTGAACATCAGCCCAGCGGAAAAGCCATACTTGAAGTGACTTTCACTTTCTTCACATTGGGCGATTGCTGTCTGCGCCCGGAGTTCCTGCACCAGCTCATAGTCCTCTTTGCTGAGCCGCTGGGACAACTGCTCCATGAGCTTTTCACAGGCTATGACTGCCTTTCGGTATTCCGGTGATGTAGGTACAACTGTCTCGCAGGGATAAAACTCCCCATTATACATGGCTTCCAAAATCATAGCTTTACCTCTCTCAACAGTAGATTAGTTCCGTCTTGATGATTTCCTCTGCCCGGCAGCGGATGGAGTTCATTGACTGCACCCATAACATCTGATTTTCCGCTTTCATGGCTTCGGTCACGCCCTCGGCTTTCATCATCTGCCGGATAATCAAGTCCAGCCTGTCTGCCGCCTGCTCGTTCAGATCGGCAACGACGGTGTGGAGCCTGCCGGACAAAATTAGCTCGTTGTAAAGCATGGGACGGTGCAATTTCAGATAGGACTGGCGCAAGCGTCCCCAATGCCCAATAGGTCGGCGTTCCTCCGGCAGCTTCAAGTCCGGCACATAGTAGTCGCCCACCAACACATAGTCCATACCGTTCTCATGGATTCTCGGTTTCAACTCTTTCATAAAATCACGCTCCCTTTCTCGGTCCCAGCTGCGGCAAACTGCTCACCGGGATAAATACCCCTCTGGCAATATCCTCGGTGCGGATTGCCTGTTTTCTGGCTTCAATCTCCGCTTTTTTCTTGGCTTTCGTGCGCTCCTCATACTCTTTCTGTTTACCATTGGCTTTCCGCTTCAAGTAGTTCTGGTGGAGCCTGTCCTTGCGTTCCTCACGCTTGCGGATTTCCTCTAATTCCTCCGGGGTAAGCTCCACTTCGCCAAACGCAGGGGGAACGAAACGACCCACGAAATTGAAGTAAATCTCGACCTCCTGTGTGGTCTGAATACTGCCCTTGCGGTCACGCTCATGCACAAGGATTTTCTCAATAAACTCATTGAGCATGGCAATCGTCAGCTTGTCGAAGTTCTCATACTTGTCAATCAGAGCGATAAAACGGTCAGCGTCCTTTTCGTGCTTCTCGTAGCTCTTGATAGCCTTTTCCAGATCGGAGATTTCAACGGTAAGCTCGGACTGTTCCTTTTCGTATTGAGCGTCCAGAGTGGCGTATCTGCTGTCGGACAGCTTTCCTAAAATGTTGTCCTCATAGATTTTGCAGAGCAGGACTTCCAGCTCGGAAACTCTCTGCTTTGCGGTGGCAAGGCGTGTCCGCTGTTTCTTGACCTCTGCCGTCTGCTGGCTGGACTGCGCTTCCTGCACCACACGGACAAACTCGGCTCGGTCATGCTTCGCATACTCGGCAATGGCTTTCAGCATTTCAGAGACAAGGGACAGTACCACATCTTCATTGATACGGTGCTGTGTCGTGCAGAGCTTTCCAACTGGGACTTTGCTGTATTGGGAACAGGTATATTGAGAAATACGCTTGCCGTTGTTGGTGCGGTGGACATACATCTTGCCACCGCAATCGGCGCAATAGAGCAAGCCCGTGAGGGGAGCTGCTTCGCCCCAGCCGTCCGGGTAGCGTCTGACATTCCCACGGATTTTCTGCACAAGGTCAAAGGTCTGCTGGTCAATGATAGCTTCATGGGTATTCTCGAAAATTGTCCATTCGTCCTCCGGGACATAATGGCTTTTCTTGTCCTTGAAGTGCTTTCGGGTCTTGAAGTTGATGGTGTGTCCCAGATATTCACGCTTTTCAAGAATGTTGCAGATGGTGGAAGAACCCCAGCCGTACACATCTTTGAAGGTCTTATTTTTGTTCACGCCCTCGCCGTGCCGGGCAAGGTAAGCGGACGGAATGAGGACTTTTTCTTCTTTCAGCTTGCTGGCGATCTGATACGGACCGTAGCCGTCAATCGTCATGGCAAAGATGCGCTTGACCACCTCGGCGGCTTCGGGGTCAACCAACCATTGGTCTCTGGCTTCGTTCCAAAGATAGCCGTAAATGACCGTGCCTGTGAGGTGCTTGCCGGACTTGCCTTTGGACTGGAAAGTGGAACGGATTTTACGGCTGGTGTCTCTGGCGTAGTATTCGTTCATAATGTTGCGGAAAGGGGTAAAATCATCGTCCCCTCTGGCACTGTCCACGCCGTCATTGATGGCGATAAGGCGAACGCCACGCTGACGCAGGATTTCCATAATCTGACCGACTTTCAGATAGTCACGACCCATGCGGCTCATGTCCTTGATGCACAAATACTCCACATTCCCGGCTTCCACTTCTTTCATCATTGCTAAAAATCCGGGACGGTCAAAGCAAGTACCACTAATGCCATCGTCCGTGAAATGGACAATGTTTGTAAAGCCCTGCCGTGCGGCGAACTCCTCCAACATTGCCTTTTGATTGGATATGGAATTGCTCTCACGCTGTTGGTCATCATCTTTGCCAAAGTCATCACGGCTCAGTCGTTCGTACAGAGCTGTGATTTTCTCATTTTTTCTCATAACTTGCGCTCCTTTCTTCGGTTTTAGGTTGTGTGTTCTAAGAGACTTCCCAACCGCTTGATTAAGAAGTCTTTTAGAGCATACAACACCGGCAGCCAGCTTGTATTTTTTATACTGACGGACTGCAAAGTGATTCGGCTTTTTCTTTTCCAGGGCTTCAAACATCAGATCCACCGGGTTCTGGAACTCCTCATCATCTTCCCGCACCTCCATTGCGTTCAGGAACTCAATCAGGGTGGAGAAATTCTGTTCCTCAACCGGAGCTTCATAGTGGATATATCCGATCAAGGCACAGTAGAGCAGCGTTTCCGCCTTCGTCCAGAACTCATCACCGGCTTTTCCATCACCCTTTGTGTTGGCAATCAGCGTTGTCACCAGTTTCAGAATGTCTTTTTCTGAATGGATATAGGCAAATGGGTTATAGTGCATCGACTTCTGAAAGTTGATGGTGTTGAAAATCTTGATGGTGTAGCCATGCTTCAAAAGGGCGTTGCCGCACTCAATCACGATGCTGCCTTTCGGGTCAGTGACCACATAGGAACTGTGCATCTGGAGAAGGTTTGGCTTCAACCAAAAGCGAGTTTTACCGGAACCCGAACCGCCGATAATCAGAACATTCTTATTTCGGGCATTGGCAGGATTCTTCGGGCGATTGCTCATCATCAGCCGCTCCGTTTTCGTCAGGATCACATTGTCCTCGAACTTTGGTGCAATAAACGGCTCAATATCTTTTGCCGTTCCCCAACGAGCAGAACCGTACTCAACATTGTGTCGGTACTTCTTTGCGTTTTTGCCTTTTAGATAGACAGCCAGCCGAAGTCCTGCGCCGCAGAGAATACCAATCAGCAAATCCAACGGGTGAAAGCTGGGAAACGGATTGTTCAGGGCTATCGGAAGGGCATGAAAAAAGCTGAGGATTTTCGCAGATGAATCTGCCCCCTCAGCCAATCTCCATGCTTCTCCTAAATTCGTAGCGAACAACCCTACCAGAAAATACGGTAAATTCAGAATCAGGAGCTTTTTCATTTTTCTCTTATCCATCACAGATCACGCTCCTGTTTCTTCTCTCGAACCTTCTTCGGAATCGCTGCGACAATTTCCTTGAACTTCTTCAGCTGCGCCAGAACGCTCGGCTTTTCATTCTTGGTTAATGCCCTTGCCTGATGTTCCTTGCAGATTGCATCCAAAGCATCTGCATCTTTAGAACGGACAAAAACAAGAAACCGGGGAGGATCAACGGACTTATCTTTTCTTACGGCAAAGTCCACGCCATACTTCTTGGCGAGCTTTTCAAAATCACGGATACTCTCTTTGTCGATCTCAACATTCGTAGCACCCTGATTCTGTCCCAAAAGCTGTTTCACGGATTGCTTTCCATGAACGGCAGGGTCTCGTGCCTTTTTCATCTTCACTTTTTCCCGGTGCTGCAAATACTTGCGGATACCGGCAATGATAGTGCGCCCCGTCAGCTTGGTTGTGCTGATCGCCAGGTTTACTGTTCTGTTTTCAACTTCTTCCTGCATGATTCATCACCTCCTGCAAGCAGTAGAGTGAACAGATTATCGTGCCATATCTCTGTGGTCGTAATACAGATTGCCCTTGGCAACTGCGGCATGGCTGATAATCTTGATATTGCCAGCTTTCTGGTTATCCAGAGCCTTCTGATAACCCACATCGCTCAAATACAGGCGATTTCTTTCGCCTTTCCAACCGACAGGCGATTCATCGGTCAGCACATCGAAAATAATCATGTGCTTGGTGGCGTCATCAAATCGTGCCAAGTCCATATAGGTATGTCCCTGGTACTCCTTGGCACCATCCTGAATCCGCTTTCGCTCCATCAGCTCTCCAATCGTCGAATTTCTTTGCATAAGAACCTCCTTACAGAACATCTCGGTCAGGGTTACTTTTGTGGGGAACCGAATCAGCTTTGACAGGTGCATCTTCTTTCTTCACCATGTCATCCGGCAGGGGAAGCGCCATAATGCTGCGCCCCATGCGTACAAAAGTCTCAGGCTGATGAAAGTGTTCCTCAAACTGCTTCATCAGTTCCGGGGACAGAGAACAAAAATCATCCTCGCCCAATCCCACAACCAGAAAATCACCGGCGATAATGTCATAAATATCGCCGTCATCATCACGCAGCGCACGGTTCAGTTCTTTGCCTACGAGTTTACCTTCGTCGTGCATCACCAGTGCAACCGGCTCATTGAACGGATAAGTTGCCTCAATATCGCCACCTACGGCTTTCTGCAAATCCTCCAGCTCACAGCCGATCTGCACAGCCTGCGGATACATGAACGGCTTTACCAGCAACACATTCATGGTATCTGCCTGTTCTTTCTGAACCTCCCGTTCCTCGGTCGTGCCGAACGCAACACCGGTAAAGTTTTCGGAGTCCAGAATGTACTCCGAATTGTAATAAGCGGCTCTAACCTGTTCCTCTGCCGCATCGTGAGATTCTGCTTGCACCGTAACCGTTTTCTCCAAGGTTTCGGTGATCTTCACATCGTATTCTTTCAAGTTTCGATACCTCCGTTTCTTTGGAAATAAGAAAAGCGACCATCCATGAACCTGTTACAGTTCATAAATAGTCGCATCCACATCGGCTAAAAGCTCGAACAAGCAAATATCGTCCAGTTCGCAAATCAGGGAACCCATGTCGAAGAAAATATCGTCCTCGCATTCCACCGTAGTAACCACGCTGCGGTGTTCGTTAAGACAAATGGCTTCTTCCTTGTCCATCGTGATCGTAGACATACAGGACACCACATAGAATGTCATATCTTCTGCTAACCACAGCTCCTTGCTCTGAATCGTGCGAACTTTTTCATCGCCGCTCATATCTTCTACATAGGACAGAAGCCGCACGGCTCTGCTGTTCAGAAGTACCTTTCCCTGATAGTCGATACCCTCACCAGCAGAGGACAATACTCGATACTCGCTAATCATCTCGGCATTTTTCTGAAACGACTTTGCCAGAAGCGCAGGAGAAATATCATCGAACTCCTCACTGTAGTTTACGAGCATATCTACCATATAATCAGGATCGCAAAGGTCGTAGAGTTCTTCCAAAGCGCCCTGAATGTTTTTGGGTGTAAACATTTTTTACCTTACCTTTCCATTGATTTTTCTCTTTTTTTCTGCCATTGCTCCAAAAGCTGAATGATTTTATCCTCCATCTGCTTGTTGGTATAGGACTTCGGGAAGTATTTTCGCAACGAATCCGTTTTGAAGGTTACTCTGTCCAGCTCTCCCTTCTTGATTTCATTCATAATCTCGCACATCGCATCCAGCGTACACTCGCCCTCCTGTGCGAGCTTTTTAATTCGCTGTGCTTGCGAAAGGGAAGGAGCTGCTTGAGCATAATCCATTGCAGAAAGAAAATCCTTCTGTTCTTCACTTGCCAGATAGGAAAGCTCCACCGCAGGATTGAATTTGATCTGACCCGTATCTACCATATCCAGCAGTTCCGGAATCAGTTCGGTCAGACGGATATAACGGTGTACCTGATTTCTGCTTTCTCCTGCCTCCTGACCGACTATATCCATTGCCTGCAACTTCATCCCAACTTGGGATGAAGTTAAATCGGTGCGTTGACCTTGATGTTTAATCGCATCCAGCTTCATCTTATAAGCAAATGCTCTTTCACTCGGCAGGATACTCTCCCTCTGCAAATTCGCATCAACCATCAAAATAATGGCTGCATCATCGTCCAGGTCACGAACAATCGCAGGCATGGTTTCCTTACCCGCAAGCTCCGATGCCCGGTGCCGCCTGTGACCAGAAACGATTTCATAACCACCGTCGGGGTCAGGACGGACAATCGCAGGAGTGAGAACTCCGAAATCTCGGACGCTCTCTGCCGTTTTCATCATTTCTTCATCATCAACCACACGGAAGGGGTGTCCCTCAAAGGGGTGTAGCTCAGAAAGCGGAATTTCCTGCACACGCTCCTGCTGGGCTTCAGCTCTGGATTGATCGGTGGAGAAAATATCATCGTACCCCTTCAAGCTGATGTTTGCGCCTTTTTTCTGCATTGTTTAACACCTCCTTCGTCAGAATTTTATAGGCTTCGGCAACTTTGCCTTTGGGATCATGCTTGAAGATACTGGTTCCCTCTGCGCTGATTTCCTCTGCACGGACAGAGCGGGGAATGTCGGTCTTGTAAACCTTCAGCTTTCCGCCGTAGCTCTCCCGAATCAGATTGCTGATGTCTTTGGAGTAGTTGGTGCGGCTGTCCACCATCGTCAGAAGAATCCCTTCAATCCTCAGTTTCGGGTTGATTTGCCTCTTGACCTTGTTGATGGTTCCAAGCAGCTGTTCCAGACCCTTTGCAGGAAGGTATGCTGCCTGAACCGGTATCAGCACATTGTCGGCAGCTGCCAACGCATTGACGGTCAGCATACCCAAAGACGGCATACAGTCAAGAAGAATGTAATCATAATTCTGTTTGACTGTATCCAGGTATTGCCGGAGAATGGTTTCCCGGCTCATGGCATTGACCAGTGCTACCTCCATACCTGAGAGTTCGATGTTGGACGGCACCAAATCAACGCCCTCCGGATGATGAAGAATCCCTTCATCGGGAGTAATAGGGTTTTCCATCATAATCTTTCCCATCAGATCGGAAAGTGTCGGAGACAGATCATCCGGGCAGGGATTGCCCAAACTGACCGTCAGGGAAGCCTGGGGATCGGTGTCTACCAGAAGCACCTTTTTTCCTTCAAGAGCCAAGCCAACGCCCAGATTCTCGGTGGTGGTGGTCTTTCCAGTGCCTCCTTTCTGATTGACCACCGCAATGATGGTTGCTTTTTTCGACATTTATCGTCACTCTCCTTCCTCTCGCTTCATTTTCAATTTCTTAAATCCTCCTTCCAAATATCCGTGTGACATATCGTGCCGAACAAGAGCATCGTAGTAGGTGTCTATTGTCGTCGGCGCATTGTATATCGTAGTCAGCATATACTGACGGATATTTCTAATCTTTGTGGTGTTCTCCTTGAAGCAGTCCATAACATATCGAATGTGTTCGGCATTCAGTTTCATAAACCGACTGCGGACAATTTCTGCCGGACGCTCCTCTGCACCAATGCGAATCAACGGTCGCTTCGTGCAAACTGTTTCAACGATCAACTCCAGAATGTTATCCAGCATTTCGGAATCGTAAGGGTAATCCTTCTTCAACAAATCCATACTGAGCTGATCCGAGAAATAATCAAAGTATTCTTGATACCGGTCATTCTCGTCCATCATTCCACCATTTCCGGAAGGAAAGATAGAATCAGTATCACTAAATTCAGTATTTTTAATATCAGTATTATTACATTGTGATTTCGGAAGTTCTTGAGTTGTGATTTCCATTGTTCCAGAATTGTGATTTTCACAATTCAAGAGTTGTGAATCCACAGCAGAGATAAAGTTCTTCACATAGATCAGGTTGGGCTTTCCCAAACCCTGGCGCTTACGTTCAATCAATCCTGCTTTCTTCTCAAGTTCACTGAGCAGCTTGATAGCCTTTTGTTCAGCACAGTTCAGAGCCATCTTCGCTTCGTCGATTGTAAAAATGATATACACTCTACCGTTTTTATCTATCCAACCATTCTTGGCAGACAGGCTCATGCGGTCAAGCAAAATGCCATACAGCATCTTGGCATCGGCAGAAATATTCCAGAACCTCTCGTTCGTGAACAACACCTTCGGAACTCGATAGAATGTGAATAGATCGGATTGCTGACCGTAAAAATAATCAAAACTCACACGGCTTCACCACCTTCTTTCTGCGGAAAACTTTCTGTTGTCAGCGGAATGCTGCGGAAAGTCGTATCCGTCTTTTCGTAAGGACATCGGGCAAAATAGTAGAAGCGGTATTCCTGTTCATACACATCCATATCAACGAAGCCCCACTTCACGCATAACCTTCTTCGTACACCAACCAATGCACGGGTGATCTCGCCCATAGGGACAGCCATCACATTCCGACTTGGGTTTCGGCGGCAAAGAGATTAAGTAGTAGCAATTATTTCTACCCAGACGGCAGCCCTTTCTGCCATTCGTCCAGAAGTAGCAGTAATGACAGTCGCTCGGCTTGTCTGCGGTATAAACAGGCTTGCTCAAATAAAACACCTCCAATCTCTTGTATTTGCCCATGGGTTTGGGCATAAAAAAAGAGCGCCTATCCATCCCCAATGCGGGGCAAATAGACGCTCTATGTACATAACGATATTTAATTTTATCTGCTATAACTGCATGGTATTCAAAACATCCGCCTTTTTTGATTAGCTGGATTTTTGGCACGATTTTGGGGCTGATTAGCAGGAAGGGCATTTTCATTAGCAAGAACAGCCCGTTTTCTGCTAAAAATTAGCTGGCGATTTTGTCTTATAACAACCGTTCGATTCTGGAGGGGTTGTCAAAAATCAAATTTTGGAGTAGAATTTTATCTCATACAGTGAAAGAGCTTTTTCGTAGCTTTTTATATAAGAAAAGCCGAAAACCCTTGAAAACAAAGGCTTTCGGCGTTGTTCACTGGCGTCCATAAGAGGATTTGAACCTCCGACCCCACGCTTAGGAGGCGTGTGCTCTATCCAGCTGAGCTATATGGACGTGTCTGATATATGATTATAGCCCGATCAAAGTCGAACTGCAATCCCTTATTTAGTTTTTTTTGAGGTGGCCGTTGTAACGCAACCTTAGGAGGCGCTTGTTATATCCATTTAACTATGGGAACAAATGCCGTATTTTCGGGCTTTTTCAGCCTTTTCGGTCACGGCGACCAACTTTATGAACTCAATCACTTTCGTGATGAATTATCTCTTTCTTATCTCTTCTGATTTTTCAGATTTCGCTTCCTTAAGTGATCCTCAAACGCTACCCTTTTTCTTCAAAAGGGTTCCGCCATGGTTCTACCTTAGGAGGCGAACACTCTATCCTACTGAGCTACAGAGATTTATATGTTTCACGTGAAACATATATCGTATTTTCATACTGCATTTTATTATAATTCATTTTCATGTGTTCCGCAACTATTTTCTCTTCTCACATGCTCCGTATGCAATTTCTGTGTAGCTGTTCACGGGTAGGCACTTTTGGAACCGATGATTTTTTATAGACCTTTACGCAAAATGAGCCGTTCCCATCATCCATATTTTTCCTTTAAACCGACGTCCCGGAAGCGGTTCTCCAAGCAGGTCCATCTTATTGATACCCACGCGGAAATACAGATCGTTGCATTCCACCTTGAGATCATAGATTTCCTCGCCGGTAAACCGGTTTTTCTTACATATAACCTCTTTGATCTCGCCTAAAATCGAATACTGATCGCACTCGATCCCGCTTGGCATAAAAGTTGTATCGACGATCGAATAAATATCCTCTCTCGTCGCCCGGCGCGATGCCATCGAATAGAGATCCAGATCCTCGATTGTTAAGGACTCCATCGCATCCTCGTCGCCATTTTTTGCCGCTTCCAAAAGTTCATCCCGGTTTTTCGCCGCCACTTTGGCTTTTTCAATCTGCAGCGCCGTCTTTTTGATCGGAAGAAGCACCTTGCCCCGATTGGCAAATCCTGCCAGGCTAACCGAATTCACCTGTAAGCGCTCGCGCTCTTTCCGGTAACACTCCCTGTATTCGATCGGATTCAAGAGATAAAAGATCAGCGAAAGCCCTACCTTATACTCATCCAGAAGCCCCGCATAGGTTTCCTTCTCCGTATGACGCTGAATGGAACATTCTGCCCGCGAGGTTACCTCCTCGTTCAGGATATAGGGATAATAATACTCTATCTCCATCTCATCCTGCTCATTCAGCTCCCCATACATCGCCACGCCGATCCCCGGCGCAACTTCTGTCTTGATCTCATATAATTCGGTCCCCCTGTCAAGCTGAAGACAGCTGGAGGTTCCCGCCTCTCTCGCCAGACAGCGAAGCAGGGCACGGATGTCCTTCTTCTTCTGATACATACTAAATCCGGCAGCTCGCAAAAAACGATGCATATTGACTCCTTCTAACTACAATCCGCAGCTGCTGCCAACACATACAGCCGCCTCATTTCTATCCTTTATTTTCTTTACTTATACCCAAGCGCACGCTCCAGTGCTTCCTTCTCTTCACTTCCTAAAAGCACCTCGGTCTTGCCCTCTACGACATCCTTCAGATACAGGTAACAGCCTTCACGGCTGTGAACAGAATTCAGCACAAATCCCGTGTTGTTATCATCCAGCATGGCAATGACAAAACTCAGATTGCCGCCCATGCCCTTAAACGCATTGTACTTGACAATACCGGTTTTCTGGTATCCAGCCTGCGCCTTGGAGACAACCGAATCCACCAGGCGTTTTGTATCTCCGTCCTTTGCCCGCAGATACTCGGTCTCATCCACCAGTTCCATGATCGTGTCTTCGAGCGTCTCCGCATCTTTTCCCCGCATAAACATATCATATCTGCGATACAACTTCCTATACTGCGAAAAACAGATGACGGACGCAATAAATGATATGAGTGTCAGGATCGCCAGAACGATCACGATAACCCCCGGATCGATGCCAATCCCGCTAAAAATACTGCTCTCCATCTTTCATTCCTCATTTCCCATCATCCGTCCCCTGGGACGAATTTTGTGTGATTACTGTCTTAATGACTCCAAAAGCTCAATCAGACGTTCCAGTTCCGCTGATGAATAGTATTCGATCTCGATTCTGCCTTTATTCTTATCCTTGCGGTTGATCGAAACCTTCGTTCCCATAACTCCTTTCAGCTTCTCTTCCACATCCTTGAAAAAGACCTCCATATCGCGTTCCGGCTCTGCTTTCTTTTTCGCCTTTTTCGGCTTCAAAAGCTCTTTCACCAGACGCTCGACCTCGCGGACGCTCAAATGATTTTCTACTGTTTTAAGCGCCAACTGGTACTGTTTTTCACCATCTTCCAGCGAAAGAAGCGCTCTCGCATGACCTCCGGTAAGCCGGTCCTGAATCAGCATCTCCTGCACTCTCTCATCCAGTTTCAAAAGACGCATGCTGTTCGTGATCGTCGCACGGTTCTTCGCTACGCGCTCTGCCACGTCCTCCTGACGCAGCCCAAACTCCTGAATCAGCATCTGGTAGGCTTTCGCCTCCTCAATCGGATTTAAATCTGCACGCTGTACATTCTCGATCAGGGCGATCTCCATCGTCTGCTGTCTCGTATACTCGCGCACGATCACCGGAACTTCCCGAAATCCTGCCAGTTTGGCAGCTCTCCACCGGCGCTCTCCGGCAATCAGCTCATAACGATCGCCCTTTTTCTGAACCAGAAGCGGCTGCAGCACGCCGTAACGGCGGATGGATTCTGCCAGCTCTCCGAGCTGTTCTTCATCAAACATCTTACGCGGCTGGCTGACATTTGGCTCAATCTCCGAAATATTTAGAAATTTCTCTTTTTCCACCTCGACGATCCTTACGACCGGCTCCGCTTTTGCCGTCTGTGTCTTCGATTTTGCCGCCGTCTCCCCGGCTGTGCGGGTTTTTCCTTCTGCCGTCGTCTTTCCGGATGCCTTTGCAACTCCCACGCGGCTTCCTTTTCCCACTGTTTTCGCAGCTGTCTTTCCGGCAGACGCCGATTTTTTCTGTTTTTTAGATCCCGGAAGCACCATATCCAGCTCTTCCAGGCTCTTTTTCTCTATCTCCTGTTCCGTCTCACGAACGGAAGTCTTTTTTCCGGCTTCATCCGATGGCTTTGCGCTGCTTTTTCCCGCTTCTGCATTCTCGTAATCATTTCCAAAAAAAGCTCCCAGTCCTCTGCCAAGCCCCGTTCTCTTTGACATTTCCTTCCTCCTCACGAACCTCCCGACGCCCCGGCAGGCATCCTTTCTGAATTTCACTTCACCGTTATTTTCCTGCCTACAGCTCTTCTCCCCGGCTGATCACCTCTGCTGCCAGCAGACGGTAGCTCTCTGCACCAGTCGAACGGCTGTCGTACAGGTTGATCGGCATTCCGTGGCTCGGCGCCTCCGCCAGTCGCACATTTCTCGGTATGATCGTCTTGTAAATCCGCTCATTTAAGTTCTGTTTTACATTCTCTACGACCTGCAGGGAGAGATTCGTTCTCGCATCATACATGGTAAATACCACGCCCTCCAGCTCCAGCGACGGATTCATCTTTTTCCGGACCAAACCGATCGTCCGGAGTACCTGGCTCAGTCCTTCCAGCGCATAATATTCGCACTGGATTGGCACCAGCACCGTATCTGCCGCTACCAGCGCATTGATCGTCAAAAGACTCAGCGACGGCGGGCAGTCGATGATAATAAAATCATACTGATCGCGGATTGTCTCCAGATAACCGTTTAACACCGACTCTTTATTTTCCACATCCAGAAGTTCAATCTCAGCTCCTGCCAGATTCGAATCCGAAGGAAGAACATCCAGATTTTCCTGAACATCGCGCATCAGACAGTCCTCCAGTGTGCAATCGCCCAAAAGCAGCTCATAGACTGTATCTTCAATCTGTTCTTTTTCCAATCCCAAACCAGTGGTTGCATTTCCCTGCGGATCAAAATCGATCGTCAGAACCCTCTGTCCCGCCTCTGCCAGGCATGCCGACAGGTTGATCGCCGTTGTCGTTTTACCTACGCCGCCCTTCTGATTTGCAATCGCAATCGTTCGTCCCATACCGTATTCCTTCCATTTCCTCGGTTTTATCTCACATGAAAGACAGGAAAAAGCCTTCCCGCAGGCATCCGCACAGCGATTTCCAGCTTTTTCCCATTCTTGTCTTGCCTAATAGTATAACACACTTAAAACTCATTTCCTACTTTTTTAGAAAAATTTCATTTAAAATGTTTCACGTGAAACATCGGCTCCACCGTCTCCCCCAGAGCACACCATTTATCTGCCAGACACACAATCCATGCCTCGCGGCACTGAGGCGGCACCGGTATCAGCGGAAACATATGACGTGCGATGATATTTTTTTCCTTCCAATTTAAATGGTAATCTCTCTGTGCATTTCCAAGCGCTGTTTTCGGGTGACGGAAGCCGTGCAGGCGGTGCGAGGGATCCTTCTGATGCCAGTCATACAAAAAATAATCGTGCAGCAGTGCCCCTCTCACAAGTGATTTTGGTTCCAAGCGAATCTGCCACCGTTCCATCATCCAAAGGCTTGTGTAGGCAACATTGAGGCTGTGGCGGTAAATGGATGTCGTACCATGCTGCATCGCCAGCTTCTCCTCGTCTAAGCGCCCTTCCTGCTTCAGTTCGCGTATCGTTTCCGCCAGCAGCCGCTGCCTGCCCGCCGACAACTGAAAAGATTTCTCTGTCTTCCGTTCCATACGATGCTGAAAGCATAACTTATTTTCCTTCTTTATCATATCGCGCATTTCTTTCCCCATCGATTGATTTTTTGATACGTGAACATTATAATGATTTTAATATCGATTTTCAATGAAATTTTGTTTACATAAAATGGCATGTTCATAACTGTTCACAGGTAGAAATTTTCCAAACTGAAAATCCCGAACGCTACAGTTCTGGTTGCAGATTTTTCCGATTTGAAATGCGAAGCATCGGCAAAATCCCGTTACTTGGGCACACATCTGTGAACAGATATTCTGTGAAAAAACGCTGGAAATAGCTGAACTGGAATACAGGAAAATATGATATAATATGAGCACTTAGCGAGGTGTTTTCGATCCTAGTGCGAGTCATACCTAAATACTTAATGAAGCCAAGACAAAGGCGATAGCTGAATTTAGTATTTATGGTATAATAGAATTACTTGATGAGATATTTTCGAGTTTAATTTTTCGATTCAAAAGGAGCTTTCTATATGAACACAAAAAACAAGATCATGACCTGCCTGATGCTGTCCGCCGGCGGCGCAGTTTCACTGGCACTTTTAAATAAATATATTCAATTTTCTGCCACCTCCCGCGGTCTGACCCGGGAAGAGAATTCTCTCTGCTACAAATGGCGGCTGGGAAATATCTACTATACAAAATGCGGTTCCGGCAAACCGCTTCTGTTAATTCACGATCTGCACTTTGCATCGAGCGGCTATGAGTGGGAATCCATCCGCGAACAGCTCAGCCGCTCCTACACCGTCTACACGCTCGACCTTCTCGGCTGCGGACGTTCCGAGAAGCCGAACCTGACCTACACAAATTACCTGTTTGTCCAGCTGATCTGTGATTTTATCAAATCTGAGATCGGACATCGGACCAACATTCTCTCCACCGGTGATTCAGCGGCACTGTCTATCATGGCGTGCAGCAACTCTCCAGAACTGTTTGATCAGATCATGCTCATCAACCCGAGCAGCCTTACCGACTGTTGTCAGCTTCCGGGTAAAAATGCCAAGCTTTATAAGCTTCTTCTGGATCTCCCGCTGGCTGGAACGCTCATTTACCACATTGCGTGCAGCCGCTCTATGATCGAAGAGGCATTCCGCACCAAATATTTTTACAATCCGTATACCGTAAAACCGGTTCAGATCGACCGCAGCCACGAAGCCGCACATCTCGGTGAATGTCCGAAAGCGATCTTCTCCAGTATTGAATGCCGCTATACCAAGTGCAATATTTCCAATGCTCTCAGGAAGATCGACAACAGCATCTTCATCATCGGCGGTTCCGAGGAACCGATGATCGAGGCGACGATTCAGGATTACAAGATTTATAATTCCGCAATCGAGTCCTCTATCATTCCGAAGACCAAACATCTGCCGCAGTTAGAACAGCCGGATGCCGTGATGGATGCGATCCATATGTTTTTTTCTTAAAAAAGGATAATGAGTATGCATACCGCGGAGCGTTTTTTCGTCATAGGACGAAGCTTATTACTGTTCACGCATACGTGCCCAATAACGGGATTTGCCGTGGCTTCGCATTTAAATACGGCAAATTCCTGCTGCCACCGCGTTTTCTTACGGCACTTTCGGTTCCGAAAGTGCCTACCCGCGAACAGTTACTCTCTCTTTCCCACATCTCCATGAAATTCCTTTTTCATACTCATACCATGATGCAGATACCATTTTTCCAGTATCTTTCATATTCACAGCGTCATCCTTCCGTGCGCCTTGTTTGTTGCTTCTTGATAGGAACGGTCCTAATGTTTCATCCAGGTCCCGCCGCACTATCTATATACAAACAAAACCCCCGGAATGCTCCTCTTTATTCTACATTATTCCCACTCGATCTCCTCGGCTTTCGCACAAAAAACTATATTCTGTAACGAAAACTCAAATTTTATAAATTTTCCCTATTATTTCCAGCTCTGCCATCGCCTCTACCCGCTTCTCCAGATTTCCTCTGTCATATGCCTGATACGGCTTCTGGAACACAATCTTCCAGGACAAATATTCAGTCATATATTTTTGTTTAAACCCCGCCTATATGAAAAAGAAAGACTGCATACCCTACGTGTTCCATATACAGTCTTTCTCTATCTACCTTTTGATTGCTTTATTTCAGCGGCTCCCGCGACGGCGTTCCCGCTTTTCTCGGATACTTCTTTCCCGTCCTCTCTGTCTTATGAATCCGGACCAGGTTACGCTCATCCTCATTGGCAAGGTGGAAGGAAATCACATCCTCCAGCTCGCCGCCCAGCTTGCGGATCGCACCTTTTCCCGTCTTCATCTCTTCCTCCAGTTTGCCCGATTTGTACGGCACAAACCAGCCACCCACCTTGACAAACGGCAGGCAGTATTCCGACAGCGTGGACAGATTTGCCACCGCGCGTGAAACGCAGAAATCAAATGTTTCACGTGAAACATTATCATGTGCTGCATCCTCCGCCCGTCCGTGAACCGCCTGAATTTTTTCCAGTTCCAATGCCTGAATTACCTCGTTCAGAAAGTTGATCCGCTTATTTAAAGAATCGAGAAGCGTGACCTTTAAATTTGGAAATGCAATCTTTAACGGGATACCCGGAAATCCAGCTCCCGTTCCAACATCGATCAACGTATACTCTTTCTCTGCCAGATCCGGCACCGCTTTCACAAGTGCCAGACTATCCGAAAAATGTTTGGTCACAACTTCCTTCTGTTCCGTGATCGCTGTCAGATTCACCATCGTATTCCAATGAATCAACAGTTCATAGTAATCGTAGAACTGCTTGATCTGGTGTTCATTTAACGTGACACCCATCTCCTGCGCTTCTTTCTGAAACTGCTCGGTAAAGTCTGCCGGAGGCAGAACCACACCGCTTTCTACTTTATTTTCTTCTGCCATAAATATATCCTTTATGATATGTTCTATTTTTTCTCAGGTTCTTATCTATCTTACATTTTGAGTTGCTGCAATGCGTTTACCTGTTTCCATGCAGTCTCTGACTCGTTACTGTTCACGCATACGTGCCCAGTAACGGAATTTGCCGTGGCTTCGCATTTAAATACGGCAAATTCCTCCTGCCACCAGGTTTTCTTACGACACTTTCGGTTCCAAAAGTGCCTGCCCGTGTACAGTAACTCTGAATCCGCTCGTTTCTATATTTACAGTTCTTTCTTCTCTTCCCCATGCCCCGCATGGCGGCTCTGCTCTAAGTGTACCAGCAGCACCGAAATATCCGCCGGTGACACGCCCGCGATTCGGGATGCCTGACCGATATTTGCCGGTTTATAGAGATTTAACTTCTGTACTGCCTCACGGCGCAGGCTTCCGACCGTGGAATAGTCGAAGTTTTCATCCAGCTTCCGGCTCTCCATCTTCTTGAACTGTGCAACCTGCTGCAGCTGGCGGCGGATATAGCCGTCATACTTGATGTTGATGTTGATCTGCTCGATCACATCTTCCGGAAGTTCCGGACGGTTCGGATCCAGCTCTGCCAGTGCTTCATAGCTTAACTCCGGACGGCGTACCAGCTCTGCCAGCGTTGCCGCGGTCTTGAGCGGGGTGCTTCCGTGGCGCTCTAAAAATTCCTGCACTTCTTTTCCAGCGCCAATGTTGATCTTCTCCAGACGCTTTGCCTCTTCCTCGATTATGTTTTCTTTCCAGAGAACACGCTCATACATCGCATCACTGACCAGTCCAATCTCATGCCCGATCGGGGAAAGACGCAGATCCGCGTTGTCCTGACGCAAAAGCAGGCGGTATTCCGCACGCGACGTCATCATCCGGTACGGTTCATGGTTTTCTTTGGTAACCAGATCGTCGATTAAGACACCGATATATGCCTGGGAACGGTCGAGGATGATCGGTTCTTTTCCCAGCACTTCGCGCGCCGCATTGACACCCGCCATAAAGCCCTGTACCGCCGCTTCCTCATAACCGGAGCTTCCGTTAAACTGACCGCCGCTGAACAATCCCCGGATCGCCTTAAATTCCAGCGATGCCTTCAACTGGCGTGCATTGATACAATCGTACTCAATTGCATATGCATTTCGAACAATTTTTACATTTTCAAGTCCCGGCACGGTACGATACATCGCGTACTGCACATCCTCCGGCAGGGAACTGGACATACCGCCCAGATACATTTCATTCGTATAAATTCCCTCCGGCTCGACAAAAACCTGATGACGGTTCTTATCTGGAAATTTTACCACCTTATCCTCGATCGATGGACAGTAACGCGGACCTGTTCCCTCGATCGCGCCCGAAAAGAGGGGCGATCGATCCAGGTTGTTGCGGATGATCTCATGTGTTTTCTCATTGGTATAGGTCAACCAGCAGGACACCTGCTCCTTCTGCACCGACTCCGGATCGGTGGAAAAAGAAAATGGCACAACCCTCTCATCGCCGAACTGCTCTTCCATCTTAGAAAAATCGATGCTGCGCTTATCAACACGCGCCGGTGTGCCCGTCTTGAAACGGAACATCTCGATTCCCAGCTTTTTCAGGGAATCTGTCAGATGGTTTGCCGCCTGCAGACCATTCGGTCCGGTCGGATTGCTCACATCACCATAGATACATCTCGCTTTCAGGTACGTTCCCGTTGCCAGCACCACCGCCTTGCAGTAATACGTCGCGCCGGAGTACGTTTTCAGTCCTTTGATCTGACCTTCTTCCACGATCAGCTCTGCCACCTCTCCCTGACGGATCGTCAGGTGATCGGTATTTTCCATGGTACGGCGCATCTGGCGGGTGTATTCCTGCTTGTCCGCCTGCGCGCGGAGCGAATGCACCGCCGGTCCCTTGGACTGGTTGAGCATCTTGGACTGTATAAAGGTTTTATCTATATTTTTTCCCATCTCGCCGCCGAGCGCATCCAGCTCGCGCACCAAGTGGCCCTTCGAGCTTCCGCCGACATTCGGGTTGCACGGCATCAGGGCGATGCTGTCCACGCTGACGGTAAACACGATCGTCTCGAGTCCCAGTCTCGCGCTTGCCAGCGCCGCCTCACAGCCGGCGTGTCCCGCCCCGACGACCGCTACATCATAATTTTCTGTTAAACAGGGCATGTTTCCTCTTTCCTCTCTATCTCTGCGTTCTATTCAAGTCGAACGTCCGTGAGACTTGGCGCGTGATTCTGGTCAGCGTAAGCTGACATATTCTTTACAGAATCACTGCGCATCCTCGCGGAGCGTTTATCTCAGTCGGAGACAAGGCTTCCACTGAGACAAATTTGCTATTACTCACCACGGGAGTCTTCTCGACTGAGATAAACACTGCGGCTCATGCGCCGTATGATTCGCAGCCGATTTTACTGTAGCTGCACATTTCAATTCGATCAAACGCCTTATATTCTTTCTTGTTTTCAGATCCACCCTATCATACCACAAGGAAAGAAACCTTGCAAAAAAATTGATCTATTTCCCCATACAAAAATGGCTGAAAATCTCATTCACCAGATCCTCTTCCAGTGATTCCCCAAGGATCGTTCCAAGATGTTCATAGGCATCCATCAGATCAATCGAGAAAAAATCCTCCGGCATCGCATTGTCGATGCTTGTCTCGACCAGACGCAGGCTTTTCAGCGCCTGCTCCATCGCCGTCTTGTGACGGACGTTTGTCAGCATGACCTGATCGTTGAAATTCAGGTTTCCCTGCAAGAACATCGTCTGAATTTTTTCCTCCAATCGATCAATTCCCTGCTGTTCCTTCGCCGATACCGGGATCACTTCCTGCCCGCACGCTTCGCGAAGCGCTTCTTCTGTGAGAACCGGTTCCAGATCTGTCTTATTTAAGAGGACGATCACCTTCCGTCCCCGGATCAAATCGAGGATCTGACGGTCATTTTCATCCAGCTTCCTTGATCCATCGACCACATACAAGATCAAATCTGCCTCATCCGCAATTTTTCTCGCCCGTTCCACGCCAATCTTTTCAACGATATCCTCCGTTTCCCGGATGCCCGCCGTATCGATCAAATTTAAACTAAGCCCGCGCAGACGGATATTTTCCTCCAGCGTATCGCGTGTCGTACCGGCGATCTCTGTCACAATCGCGCGCTCCTCTCCCAGCAGTACATTCATCAGGGACGATTTTCCTGCATTCGGCTTACCTAAGATCACGGTTTTGATCCCCTCCGTCATGATACGCCCGTTGTCAAACGTCCCGATCGACGCCTCCAGCTCCATCTCAATCGGCTGCAGCGTCTCCCGAAGGCGCTCCGGGTATCCGTCCAGAGAAATATGCTCCGGATCATCAAGTGCGGACTCAATAAAGGCAATCTCATAGATTAGTTTTTCGCGGAGTTCCCGCACTTTCCGCGACATTGAACCGCTCAACTGGCTGACCGAAGACTGCAGCGCATACTCATTTTTCGACTGGATCACATCGATCACGGCTTCCGCCTGCGAAAGATCAATTCTGCCATTTAAAAACGCCCGCTTCGTAAATTCGCCTGGTTCCGCCAGCCGTGCCCCACATTTTACCGCCAGCTCCAGAATCCGCTTCATCACCAGCACGCCTCCGTGACAGTCAATCTCTACCGTATCCTCCGCCGTATAACTGTGCGGACCGCGCATCAAAAGAAGCAGCACTTCATCGATCCGTTCCTCTCCATCCCGAATATATCCATAATGAATCGTATACGTTTTCTGCTCTGAAAGCCTCTTCCCCGCCACCGCCGGTTCAAACATCCGCTCCGCCACCGCAACAGCGTCCGAACCGCTAATCCGGATAATCCCAATCCCCGAACTCGAAAGCGCCGTCGCGATCGCGGCGATTGTATCTGTATATACCATATATATATAAATCCTTCCTTGCTTTTTATCTTCTTATTCTATACCATATGGAAGCATTTTCCCATCTTTATTTACAAATCTAGTCTAATATTTATTTCTTTTTTCATGTTTTAACGATAAACCTCTCGCGCTCGATCCCCCACAAAAAAGAAGGTCTAGATACCTCCAGACCTTCTTCGTCACACTTATTTACTTCTCATATCTCCCATACCCGTCACTTCTCTCGCGTCTGCCCTCACGCTTCAGCGAAATAATCACATGCCGGAACGGATCCTCGCCCTCGCTGCGGGTGGTGACATACTTGTCATTCTGCAGCGCTGCATGAATGATCCGTCTCTCATACGGGTTCATCGGCTCCAAAGATACAGAACGTTTCGTTCTCTTTACCTTGTAAGCAATGTTCTTTGCCAGTGTCTCAAGCGTCTCTTTCCGTCTCTCGCGGTAATTCTCGGTATCGAGCTTCACGCGGACGTAATTCTCGCTCTTCTTGTTGACAACCAGGCTGACCAGATACTGGAGAGAATCCAGGGTCTGACCTCTCTTACCGATCAAAATACCCATATCCTCGCCGGAGAGATCGATGTTCATCTCGCACTCTTCCTCATTGAAAGCCGCTGCGATCTTCACATCTAAGTTCATCGCATCAAATACCTGGCTTAAAAAGTCGATCGCACGATCCTCGAGCGTCTCTTTTTTCTTAGCACGGATGATCGCCGGTTTCGCGCCGATCCCCAGAAATCCGGCGCTTCCTTTTTCGACCACTTCGTACTCTAATTTATCACTGGTGGTTTCCAGTTCAATCAGTGCCTTTGTTACTGCCTCATCGACTGTCTTAGCGGTAACCGTAATCATATCCATCCTGCGCCCTCCTTCTATTTTTTCGCGTGCTTATCGTTGTACTTCTGCACCATCTTTGCCTTGGAAGCCAGACTGCCCGGCTTCGGATCGGAATTGTAAAATGCTTCAGACGCCTCCATCTGCTTTTTATTGCGGGAGATCTTGTCCTCTTTCGCCTTGCTTTCCGCATCCTCGCGTGCCTGCAGCGCCTTTAAATTCACGCTTGCCTTCTCGCTGACATTGGCCGGCGGCAGACCTTTTCTCGCTCTCTTCTTGTTCATCTTCTCCACGTTGCGGCGGATCAGATCATCGACATCGATCTTGTTCATATGTGCATTTACGATCAGCTGCTGAACGAGCTGGAATGCACCCTGAACGACCCAGTAGATACCGATCGCGGACGGCAGGGAGAAACAGAAGAATACGGACATCAGCGGCATCGTGATCATCATGCTGTTCATCATGCTCGCGCCCGGTGCGTCCTGATCCACCTGCTGTAAATTGGAAATCAGCTTGGTGGAGAGCCACTGGGTCAGACCTGCGAGGATCGGGATGATCCATGCGATCGTGATGTGGTTAAAACCGGTAAACGGAGGAGTTGCCAGATTGATGCCGAAGAAATAATTCATGCTCTCAATCTTGTCCGCATTCTCCGCGATGGTGGAAGAAATCTGCGGAAATAGACCTTCCAGCGTATCCCATCCAGCCGGTGTCAACTTATATAACATATCTACGACTTTGTTTGCCACGGTGTAGTCTACCTTGTCCACCGCCATGCCGACGCCGCTTGCCAGCTCGGAAATCTTGTTGATGTAATCCGGCTGCTCCATCAGCGGGTTCGCTACGTTGTCAAAAAAGACGCGTACTGACGGTACGTATGCCGGAATGTTGTAGATAACCCGGTACAAAGCGAAGATAATCGGAAGCTGAATCGCCATCGGCAGACATCCTGCCATCGGATTCGAGCCATATTTCTCATAGACTGCCTGCATCTCGACCTGTTGTTTAGCCATCGATGCCTGATCGGTTTTTCCCTTATACTTATTCTGAACCGCCTTGATTTCAGGGTTCATAAGCGACATAAGTTTTGACGATTCCTGCTGTTTGATCGTCAGAGGAAATAACAGTAACTTTGTGATAATGGTAAACAGGATGATACACAGACCGATATTCATGATCCCCATGCTGCTGGTAATCCGGAATAAAAAGTCCATGATATAACCAAACACGCTGGCGATCGGTCCCATGATCGAACCTGCTTTTGTCGCAACTAAAACGCTAACGTCCAATGAACTACCTCCTCATCCTTTACGGAACTGGATCATAACCGCCTTCTGCAAATGGATTACAGCGAAGAATCCGCTTACATGCCAAAATCATACCTTTTACAGCGCCGTACTTTTTAAGTGCCTGGATGGCGTACTCCGAGCACGTCGGCGTGTACTTGCAGTGAGGTCCTGTCATAGGGGAAATATAGAGCTGATATCCCCGAATCATCTTTATCAAGATCTTCTTAATCAATATTCTCACTTCGATTCTCCAGAATGTTATGCAGTCCGCATAAGTGCAGGTATGCACTCTCAATTTTTTTGAAGTCTGCTTCTTTCGCTGCCGGTCTGGCAACGACTACGATGTCTAATCCGAGTCTGACTCTGTCCTTATTTAACCGATAGCTCTCCCGTACCAACCTTGTCACGTGATGGCGGACCACGCTGTTTCCAACCTTTTTGCTGACGGAGATACCGATCCTAGGCTCCTTCCCGTCATCCACCCGCTTCACGTACATAACCAGAAGCTTATTGGCATAGGATTTCCCTGTCTTGTAAACCTTTTGAAATTCGCTGTTCTTCTTAATTGAATTAAAACGCTTCATTAAAATCACCAATTCCCCTGCACCGAGTGTACATCGCAGAGCTTTTCTTAATATTCTTAGAACTTTTTCTATGAATATTAAGAAAGGCCACAATCTATAACTCGATTGCGGCCTCGTTCATTAAGCAGATAATTTTGCTCTACCTTTTGCTCTTCTGGCAGCCAGAACTTTTCTTCCACCTGCGCTGCTCATTCTCGCACGGAATCCATGAACTTTTGCTCTCTGTCTTTTCTTCGGCTGAAATGTCATCTTCATGTCTGCATACACCTCCTCATCCATAATATAGTAAGAGAAATCCACGCTTCCTCCGGTTCGCGCCGAAATCCGCATTCATCTCAACATAGTTAGACTATTGTAATTAAACATCTTCTCCATTATATAGAAGAATTCCGCATTCGTCAACCACTATTTTGATCTTTTTAATCCCCATAGATCAAAGATTTTCTGCGGTTTTTCCACCATTTCGATCCTGCGTCCTCACAGATCGATCGTCGATTGCTGTCGCAGCGCTTTATTGTATACAGTATACACGTTGGAGCATTTCCATTTTGTGGATAAAAAAATCCTTATTTTATCAGCATTCCCACCACCTATTCACAGCTTATCCTCCACTTATCCACATTTTGGGGATAACTTGTGGAAAAGCCGTGGAATACGATCTGGATAAGCTTCTGATTGTTCACACCCATTCACCAAAAAGCCTTATTTTTCGGCGTTTTTTCCACGTGGATAACTGAATTTCACTTATTCACATTGCGGGTTTTTATTGAAAAATGTGGACAAATCATGTAGAATAGAACTTAGATTGGGTTATTTTGCAGTTTTGGCTGCTTTTTACGTTTAGGAGACACAGTATGATAGAGAAAATTAAGGAAAAATGGGATGAAATTCTCCTCCATATTAAAGAAGAACACGAACTGACGGACGTTTCTTTCAAAACATGGCTGCTTCCGACGCAGCCTTATTCCATGAAAGACGGCACCCTTCAGATCCTGGTTCCGGATGTGCAGTTTCTCGGCTATATCAAAAAAAAATACGGACTTTTGATCCAGATTACCATCGAAGAACTAACCGGAATCGAGTGTGAGGTCGATTTTGTCACCATCGAACAGGTCGATGAGCCGCAAAAAGAGACGGACAAAAGCCATCTGATCAACCGCCCGTCCGAGGTCAGCCGCCAGCTCATCCAGGATGCGAACTTAAATCCGCGCTACACATTCGACACCTTCGTCGTCGGCGCGAACAATAACTTAGCGCACGCCGCTTCCCTCGCCGTGGCAGAATCTCCGGGTGAAATCTACAACCCTCTCTTCATTTACGGGGGTGTAGGTCTGGGAAAAACGCATCTTATGCACTCGATCGGACATTTTATCTTAAAAAACAATCCAAAAGCGAAGGTTCTCTACGTTACAAGTGAGAAGTTTACGAACGAACTGATCGATGCGATCCGGAACAAAAACAATATTTCCACCACGGAGTTCCGTGAAAAATACAGAAACAACGACGTCCTCCTCATCGATGATATCCAGTTTATTATCGGTAAGGAATCGACACAGGAAGAATTTTTCCATACCTTCAACGCACTCTATGAAGCGAAAAAACAGATCATTATCTCCTCAGATAAGCCGCCGAAAGAGATCGAGACGCTGGAAGAACGGCTTCGTTCCCGTTTCGAATGGGGCTTGACCGTCGATATCCAGTCGCCGGATTATGAAACCCGTATGGCGATCCTCCGCAAAAAAGAGGAACTCGAGGGCTACAATATAGATAATGAAGTGATCAAGTACATCGCCACCAACGTCAAGTCCAACATCCGTGAGCTCGAGGGCGCCCTCACCAAGATCGTCGCCCTTTCCAAGTTAAATAACAAGGAGATCACGACGGAGCTGGCGGAGGAAGCGCTCAAGGATCTCATTTCCCCGAACGCGGAGAAAGAAGTGACCCCGGAGCTGATCATCCAGGTCGTTGCCGATCATTTCGGTATCACTCCGCTTGACATCTCCTCCCAGAAGCGCAACAAGGAGATCGTATTCCCGCGCCAGATCGTGATGTATATCTGCCGTTCGATGCTCGGAACTTCCCTGCAGAATATCGGCAAATATTTAGGCGGTCGGGATCACACGACGATCATCCACGGTCACGACAAGATCGCTGCCGATATGGAGAAAAACGAATCGCTTCGCAATACAGTGGAAATCTTAATGAAAAAGATCAGCCCACAGTAGGTTTCTTCCACAATTTCGCGTGGAAAAGTGGTTGAAAACCTGTGGATAACTTTTCCCACATTTTGCTCCATTTCAGGGCTGTGGATAATTCAAAAGTTATCCAGCCGGTTCCGGACAGTTTTACACAGCCTTTTTAACCATTCAAAAGGAGTCTGAACCCCTGTATTTTCGGGGCTGTCCGGAGAATTCCACATATTCACAGCCCCTACTACGATTGCGACGGAATATATATATATCTTTTCTTTCCGTTCCACGTTATTTTTAGCAAAGGAGTTATCAACAAACATGAAGCTTTCATTTGAAAAAGATCATTTAATGAACGGCATCAACATTGTTCTGAAGGCCGTTCCTTCCAAAACCACCATGCCGATTCTCGAATGCATCCTGATCGATGCTGTTTCGGATGAGATCAAACTGACCGGCAACGATATGGAGCTGGGAATTGAGACGAAGGTCGAAGGAACGATCCTGGAACGTGGAAAAATCGCTCTTGATGCCAAGCTTTTTTCCGATATTATCCGCAAGCTCTCCGGCGAAAATTCTACGATCACGATCGAATCGGATGAAAAATACAACACGACGATCACCTGTGACAAGGCTATTTTCCAGATTCAGGGCAAGGACGGCGATGAATTTTCCTATATTCCCCACATTGAGCGGGATAAATTCATCACACTTTCCCAGTTTACCTTAAAAGAGATCATCCGCCAGACGATCTTCTCGATCTCGCCGAACGACAGCAACAAGATGATGACCGGTGAGCTGATGGAGGTCACCGGCAATGAACTTAAGCTCGTTTCCCTCGACGGACACCGCATGTCGATCCGCAAAGTTGCATTAAAAGAACAGTACAGTGATATAAAAGTCATCGTTCCTGGCAAGACTTTAGGTGAGATCAGCAAGATCTTAAACGGTGACAACGACTCTGAGGTACAGATTTTCTTCAGCACCAACCACATCATGTTTGAATTTGACGACACGATCGTGTTATCCCGCCTGATTGAGGGCGAGTATTTCCGGATCAATCAGATGCTTTCCTCCGATTATGAGACGAAAGTTACCTTGAACCGCCGTGATTTCATGGATGCGATCGACCGTGCGAGCATTCTCGTCCGTGAAAATGATAAGAAACCTTTGATCTTAAACTTTACCGATGAAGAAATGGAGTTAAAGATGCATTCCGCCTTCGGTACGATGGATGCCCGTCTGGCGATTACCAAGTTTGGAAAAGACCTGATGATCGGCTTCAACCCGAAGTTTTTGGGTGATGCGCTGCGAATCATCGATGATGAGGAAGTGACTCTGTACATGATGAATCCGAAATCCCCGTGCTTTATCCGGGACGAGGAGGAGACTTACATCTATCTGATCCTGCCGGTCAATTTCAATGCGGCAGCGATCTAACCTGCCATTTTTAGACATGGCAGGTGCAGGCAGACAGTGACAGAAAGGATCTGAAATAAGATGGAGATAAAACTGAGAGATGAATTTATAAAACTGGGTCAGGCGCTTAAGGCAGCTGGTCTGGTAGAGTCTGGCGTGGATGCTAAATTTGCGATTCAGGACGGGCTTGTGAAGGTCAATGGCGCGGTGGAGATGCAGCGCGGCAAGAAGCTTTACGACGGGGACAAAGTCGAGTATGACGGAGAGACCGTAACAATCACCAAATAAAGGATGGTTTCATGTTTATCGAATCGATCGAACTCAAAAATTACCGCAATTACGGGGAATTACATATGGATTTTGATCCGGGGACGAATGTTCTCTACGGGGACAACGCGCAGGGTAAAACCAATATTCTTGAAGCGGTCTACGTGTGTGCGACGACCAAGTCCCACCGCGGCAGCAAGGACAGGGAGATCATCGAATTCGGAGAGGACGAGTCCCACATCAAGATGCAGCTTCGCAAGGACGATGTGCCGTACCGGATTGACATGCATCTAAAGAAAAATAAGACGAAGGGCGTGGCGGTCAACGGGATCCCGATCCGGCGGGCGAGCGAGCTTTTCGGCATTGTTAACGTGGTGTTTTTTTCGCCGGAAGATCTGAATCTCATTAAGAACGGGCCGGCGGATCGGCGCCGTTTTATTGATCTGGAATTATGCCAGTTAAACCGGCTCTACGTCCATTCGCTGGTGCAGTACAACCGGGTGGTGATACAGAGAAATAAGCTCTTAAAGGAGCTGTTTTTCCATCCCGAGTACGAGGAGATGCTGGATATATGGGATATGCAGCTTGCTTCCTACGGGCGGGAGGTGAGCCAGTACCGGCGGGAATTTATCGGTGAATTAAACGAATTGATCCGTCCGATCCATCAGAAATTGTCGGGTGGAAAGGAAGAACTCGTCATCCAGTATGAGCCGAACACGGAGGCAGATCAGTTGGAAGCGGCAGTCAAAAAGAGCCGCGAGGCGGACCGGAAGCAGAAGACAACGCTGGTCGGACCACACCGGGATGACTTAAGTTTCTATGTCAACGGAATTGACATCCGGCGCTTCGGTTCACAGGGACAGCAGAGAACGGCGGCATTATCGCTCAAACTGGCGGAGATTGAGCTGGTTAAAAAGATCAAAAAGGAGTATCCGATCCTGCTTCTCGACGATGTTTTGTCGGAGTTAGATGGAAAACGGCAGGATCATCTGCTCGCCAGCATCCGCCACATACAGACGATCATTACCTGTACGGGCTTGGATGATTTTATCAGCCACAGCTTCCAGATAGATAAGACCTTTCGGGTCGTGAGCGGGACGGTCACCTGTGAACGTCCAAACAAGACAACTAGTCAGACATAAAACAGCAAGTGAAGGAGGAACTATGGGTTCAGAATACAGTGCAGATCAAATACAGATATTGGAGGGATTGGAGGCGGTCAGAAAGCGTCCTGGTATGTATATAGGCAGCACATCTGTAAGAGGCCTCCATCACCTGGTGTATGAGATAGTTGACAACTCCGTGGATGAGGCGTTAGCCGGATTCTGCAGTCACATCGAGGTGCAGATCAATGCGGACAATTCCATCACGGTACAGGATGACGGTCGTGGTATCCCGGTTGATACTCAGAAAAAAGCCGGACTTCCGGCGGTTGAGGTCGTATTTACGATCCTGCATGCGGGCGGCAAGTTCGGCGGCGGCGGATACAAGGTATCCGGCGGTCTGCACGGCGTAGGCGCATCGGTTGTAAATGCTCTTTCCGAGTGGCTGGAGGTTGAGATCTGCCGCGATGGAAAGGTATATAAACAGCGCTATGAGCGCGGCAAAACGATGTATCCGCTGAAAGTAGTCGGTGAGTGTGCTCCGGATAAGCACGGCACACGGGTCGTATTCCTGCCGGATAAGGAGATTTTCGAGGAAACGGTCTACGACTATGATACGTTAAAAGTACGCCTGCGTGAGACGGCATTCCTGACGAAAAACTTAAAGATCACCCTGCGGGATGACAGAGAAGTGAAGCATGAGAAGACCTTTCACTATGAGGGCGGTATCAAGGAATTTGTCACCTACTTGAACCGGAGCAATGAGAAGCTCTATGAACCGGTTATCTACTGCGAGGGCATCAAGGACAAGGTATTTGTCGAGGTGGCGATGCAGCATAACGATTCCTACACGGAAAATATCTACACCTTCGTCAATAATATTAACACACCGGAGGGCGGTACCCATCTGGCCGGCTTTAAGAGTGCTCTGACGAAGACTTTTAATGACTATGCGAAGAAAAATAAGCTTCTGAAGGAAAATGAGCCGGCACTCAGCGGTGAGGATATCCGCGAGGGCCTTACAGCGATCATCAGCGTTAAGATCGAGGAGCCGCAGTTTGAGGGACAGACGAAGCAGAAACTCGGCAACAGCGAGGCCCGCGCGGCGGTCGATGCGATCGTGAGCGAGCAGCTGACATATTTCCTGGAGCAGAATCCAACGGTTGCCAAGATCATCTGTGAGAAATCAATTCTTGCCAAGAGAGCCCGCGACGCAGCCCGCAAGGCCCGCGAGATGACGAGACGTAAATCAGCGCTTGACGGCATGGCGCTTCCAGGAAAATTAGCCGATTGTTCCGACAAGAATCCGGAAAACTGCGAGATCTACATCGTAGAGGGAGATTCCGCGGGTGGTTCTGCGAAAGAGGCTAGAAATAAATCCAATCAGGCTATTCTGCCTCTTCGAGGCAAGATCTTAAACGTAGAAAAAGCAAGACTGGATCGAATTTACGGCAATGCGGAGATCCGTGCGATGATCACGGCATTTGGTACCGGTATTCATGAAGATTTTGATATTTCAAAACTTCGTTACAACAAGATCATTATCATGACCGATGCCGATGTGGATGGTGCACATATCAGTACCCTGCTTCTGACGTTCCTGTATCGTTTTATGCCGGATTTGATCCGGGAAGGACATGTATATCTGGCACAGCCGCCGCTTTATAAGATCGAGAAGAATAAGCGTGTCTGGTATGCATACAGCGATGATGAGCTGAATTCGATTCTGACTGAGATTGGCCGTGACAACAACAATAAGATCCAGCGTTATAAAGGTCTGGGTGAGATGGACGCGGAACAGCTTTGGGAGACGACTATGGATCCGGAGCGCCGAATTCTTCTCCGTGTCCAGATCGACAGTGAGACTGCTTCGGAGGTTGATCTGACATTTGCTACCCTGATGGGGGATCAGGTTGAGCCGCGCCGTGAGTTTATCGAGGCAAATGCGAAGTACGTAAAGAACCTGGATATTTAATTAAATTTAAGTCACTTAAATCCTTTTGAGGACGAAAGGAGTATAGATGGAACCAAATATATTTGACAAAATTCATGACATTGATCTGAAAAAGACAATGGAAACGTCTTACATCGATTATGCGATGAGCGTTATTGCTGCCCGTGCACTTCCGGATGTTCGGGATGGCTTAAAGCCGGTACAGAGACGTGTTCTGTATTCCATGGTCGAGCTGAATAACGGGCCGGATAAGCCCCACCGTAAGTCAGCCCGTATCGTCGGTGATACAATGGGTAAATACCACCCGCATGGTGACAGTTCAATCTATGGTGCGTTGGTAAATATGGCTCAGAAATGGGCGACCCGTTACCCGCTTGTAGATGGACATGGAAACTTCGGTTCCATGGACGGTGATGGTGCCGCAGCGATGCGATATACCGAGGCGAGACTGAGCCGTATTTCCATGGAGATGCTGGCAGATATCGGCAAGAATACCGTTGATTTTATGCCAAACTTTGATGAGACTGAGAAAGAACCGACGGTTCTTCCGGCTCGTTTTCCCAATATTCTGGTAAATGGCGGCACCGGTATCGCCGTTGGTATGGCAACGAATATTCCGCCTCACAACCTGCGTGAGGTGATTGCTGCCGTTGTCAAGATCATAGACAACCGGGTGGAGGAAGACCGCCCGACTACCATCGAAGAACTGATGGAGATCGTAAAGGGACCTGATTTCCCGACAGGAGCAACCATCCTTGGAAAAGCAGGCATCGAAGAAGCGTACAGAACCGGACGCGGCAAGATCCGTGTACGGGCTGTATACAATATCGAGGCCATGGCAAATGGCAAGAGCCGTATCATCGTGACAGAGCTTCCTTATGCAGTGAATAAGGCTCGTTTGATCGAAAAGATCGCAGAGCTTGTAAAGGATAAAAAGCTTGATGGAATCACGGATCTGCGTGATGAATCCAACCGTGAGGGACTTCGGATCTGCATTGAACTGCGCCGTGATGTGAATGCCAATGTCATCATGAACCGTCTGCTGAAGCATACACAGCTGCAGGACACCTTTGGTGTGATTATGCTGGCGCTGGTTAATAATGAGCCGCGTATCTTAAATCTGCAGCAGATCCTGGAATATTACTTAAAGCACCAGGAGGATGTGGTAACCAGAAGAACCAAATATGATCTGAACAAGGCAGAAGAGAGAGCCCATATTTTGGAAGGTCTTTTAAAGGCACTGGATCATATCGATGAGGTTATTAAGATCATCCGCGGTTCTGCCAATGTTCAGGCGGCGAAAGCTCAGTTAATGGAGCGTTTTGATCTTTCGGATGCACAGGCACAGGCCATCGTAGATATGCGTCTGCGTGCTCTGACCGGTCTGGAACGTGAGAAACTGGAAAATGAATACAAAGAGCTGGAGGCAAAGATTGCAGAGTTGAAAGCGATTCTGGCAGATGAGAAGAAACTTCTGTGTGTTATCAAGGAGGAGATCTCCCTCATCGCTGATAAATACGGAGATGACCGCCGTACCGCCATCGGATATGATGAATACGATATGTCTGCGGAGGATTTGATCCCGGATGACGATATCGTTGTGACCATGACCAATTTTGGCTATATTAAGAGAATGTCCAGCGATAATTTCAAGAGCCAGAACCGCGGAGGCAAGGGAATCAAGGGCATGCAGACTATTGAGGAAGATTATATCGAAGATCTGCTGATGACCACAACCCATCATTATGTGATGTTCTTTACCAACAAGGGACGCGTATACCGTCTGAAGGGATACGAGATTCCGGAGGCAGGACGCACTGCCAGAGGTACTGCCATCGTGAATCTGCTTCCGCTGATGCCAGGCGAGAAGATCACATCCATCGTTCCTATGAAGGAGATCGATGATGAGAAATATCTCTTCATGGCAACCCGCAATGGTATGGTTAAGAAGACTCCGATGAAGGAATACAGCAATGTCCGCAAGAACGGTCTTCAGGCGATTGTACTTCGTGATGACGATGAATTGATCGAAGTTAAGGCTACCGATAATACCGAAGATATTTTCCTGATCACAAAGAAAGGTATGTGTATCCGATTCCATGAGACCGATGTCCGCGTGACAGGCCGTGTTTCCATGGGGGTTATCGGCATGAAGTTTGATGAAGGCGATGAAGTCATCGGTATGCAGATGGCCAGCCAGGGAGAATGCCTGCTGGTAGTATCGGAAAATGGTTATGGAAAACGCACTCCGATTGATGAATTTACAGCCCAGAACCGTGGCGGCAAGGGCGTGCGCTGCTATAAGATCATCGACAAAACCGGTGATTTGGTGGGTGCAAAGCTGGTAGATAATGAGCGCAAGATCATGCTGATTACCAATGAAGGCATTATCATCAAGATGGCAGTCAGCGACATCTCGATTATCGGACGCAATACCTCCGGTGTGAAGCTGATGAGTATTGATGCTGAATCCGGCATAGCAGTTGCAAGCATCGCCAAGGTGCGGGAGAGCGACAAGGATGAGGATGAAGAAGACGAATTTCTGGAGGAACAGGACGGAGAAGAAACCGAATCTGAGAATACGGAAGAATAAAAGTTACAGTTCAGCCATGCGCTGGTTTGAATGAGAAAGTGTGTTGCAAGCTTGCTTGCATAAGCACTTTTTCATCCAAATCAGCATATGGTGGACCCACCATGCTTCTTGTTTTCATGAATATGGAAACAAGAAGATGTCATGGCTGAACTGTAACGAATAAAAAGTAAAAAAGATCAGATATCCTTGATCTTTGAAAAGAAAATCATAAAAAAGAGAACATCCGGCAATTCATAAACTGGAATTAGCGGGTGTTCTCTTTTTGATCTTTATAAGGCGCAGTATTTTAACAGCGTCACAGCGTCGTTTCTCTCTGAATGAGTCGGCACTTGAATTCCTGGTAGGTAAATTCAGATTCACGGTTTTCGATCATAGCAAGAAGAAGTTTGGCAGCATACTCGCCCATTTGATCGTAGGGAATATCAATGCCGCTGATAGAAGGATAGTCCATTTCATAGAAATTCACCTCGTTCAGGAAGATATGGCGAATTCTCTGAGGGATGGAAAAGCCTGTTTTTAATATTTCACGCTGCAGCAGCAGTCCAATGTCGTAGTTTTGAGAAATGGCAAGATCAAAACTGCGGTTTTCCATGTATTTAGCTAAAAATTGCTGCAAATGAATCAGATCACGATCCTTGATAGGACAGATCACGTGCTCCAGATGGCAGTTCGGTGCCGTCCGGCGAAGCAGGGATTCAAAAAGCGGATATTTATTATTGACTAAAAGACCGTCATTGCTGATGGAAAAATACCGCACTTCGCGGATTCCCTTTTCCAGACAGAAGGAGGCACATTCCTGCAGGGCATATTCAAATGCATGGGGGAACGGCGTTTTTTTTGAGAAAACCCCGTCCATACAGATAACCACATAAGGAATATGATTTTCATCGGCCGGTTTTGTAAAAGCAGCGTGATCATCGTTGGAAATAAAAATGAGTCCATCGATCACGTTGGAATAATAGCTTTTGACATAATCCGGAGAAGAATCTATATCATCCATTTCATTGAAAATCGTGATGGTATAGTCGATCTGGGACAGGTACTGGCTGATTCCGGTAAAAGCATTTAAGAAAGCCTGGCGGCTGTAATCCTTTGCACATACAATTCCGATGGATGTACAGTTTTTGGTCCGCATGCTTTTGGCGGAAGCATTGGGATAGTAGTGAAGTGCTTCAACGGCATCTAAAACCTTGCGTCTGGTTTCCTCACTGATCTTCTGATTCTGGCGATTATTGATCACATAAGATACAGTCGCCTGAGAGACTCCGCAGAGTTTTGCGATGTCTTTTGCAGTAACATTTTTTTTCATAATTTTGTAGACTCCTTATAACACTTTTACAGTTTATTAAATTTCTCTAAAAATGTCTATAGAAATTCACTAAAATACACAATAATTTAATATTACTAAAAAAACAATTGAAATGCCGATCCTTTTGTGATATTCTAACAATACAAAATTTACTTATACGTATAAGTTAGGAATGGAGGAAAAAATGGGAAAAGCAAACGAACAAGCAAAAGATAAGCCTTCGTTATTAAACCGCTGGCTGAACGGAATTGAGAAAGTCGGAAATAAACTTCCGCATCCGATTTCTATTTTTGCAATTTTAGTTCTCTTTGTTATCGTTCTTTCTGCTGTCTGTGAGATGGCTGGAGTTTCGGCAACAGGTGAACTGGTTAACCGTTCTAAGGGAGTCGTAGAGACTCAGACGGTTCAGGCTGTCAGCCTTTTGAATGGTGAGGGGCTTGTGTATATGCTGACACATGCAATCACTAACTTTACAGGATTCGCTCCTTTGGGAGTTGTCCTGGTAGCTATGTTTGGTATCGGACTTCTGGAGGACAGTGGTTTAATCGGAGGCGCATTAAAGTCTGCTGTAGAGGTTACTCCGGCTAAGTTAATTACTCCGATGATCGTATTCTTAGGCGTTATGTCCAACCTGGCCGATGCAGTTGGATACATCGTTCTGATTCCGATCGCAGCACTGATGTTCATGGCATACAATCGTCATCCGGTAGTTGGTATGGCTGCAGCATTTGCAGGTGTATCCGGTGGTTTCTCTGCAAACTTATTAATCGGTACTCTGGATCCGCTTCTTTGCGGTATTACCAACGAGGCTGTAAAGATGGTAGACCCGACTTATGTAGTTGAGCCGACCGGAAACTGGTACTTCATGATGGTGTCTACCTTCCTGATCACAATTTTAGGTACTATCATCACTGAGAAAGTCGTTGCACCGCGTTTTGGTGAGTATCACGGCAATGGGGAAGAGAATGAAACAAGCTCTGAATATAAATTAAACGACCAGGAAAGAAAAGCTCTGAAAGTAGCTGGTTTAACCTTACTGGTTATGGTAGCTTTCTGTCTCCCGGCTAACTCTGTTATGAGAGCTGAGGATGGAACACTGTTAGGAAACTCTCCGTTTATGGAGGGCATCATCCCGATTATCACTGTACTTTTCTTCGTACCGTCTGTTGTATATGGTCATATGACTGGTGTATACCACGGAGAGAAGGATGTCTGCAACGCTATGGGACGTGCCATGGGAACCATGAGCTCCTACATCGCTCTGACCTTTGTGGCAGCACAGTTTATTAACTTCTTTGGTTATACCAAATTAGGAACGATCCTTGCATTAAAGGGAGCTGAGTTCTTTAGAAACTCTGGTATTGGAACTATCCCGACCATGATCTTATTCGTTCTTTTTGCAGCATTCATCAACCTGTTCATGGGTTCTGCATCTGCAAAATGGGCTCTGATCGCGCCGGTATTCGTACCGATGTTCATGCTGTTAGGTTACACACCGGAGTTCGCTCAGGTTGCTTACCGTATCGGTGACTCCTGTACAAACGTTATCACTCCGATGATGTCCTATTTCGCAATGATTATCGTATTCATGAAGAAATATGATAAAGAGGCTGGTATCGGAACTCTGGTTTCCACCATGCTTCCGTACAGTATCTGCTTCCTGATTGGATGGAGTATCCTGTTAGTATTATGGATCGTACTTAACCTTCCGTTAGGACCGGGTGTTGGAATGTTTCTTGGCTAATGGGGCTGAATTGTTACGATAATTTAAATAACTAGAATAAGATGTACTCTGGGAATGTTTTATGCGGAATGCATAGACATTCCAGGAGTACATATTTTTTCAAAAAAATCGTATGAAGGAGGAAATAATGAACCAGACAAATATAAAAATTGGACAATTAAGAGATCGCATGAAAGAACTGGGAATCGATGCATACCTGGTTCCGACTGCGGATTTTCATGAATCTGAGTATGTAGGCGAATTCTTTAAATGCCGTCACTTCCTGACCGGTTTCAACGGAACCGCTGGAACGGCTGTTATCACTATGGACAAAGCCGGACTCTGGACAGACGGAAGATACTTTGTACAGGCAGAAGAGCAGCTTTCAGGCAGTGAGATCAAATTATACCGCATGGGTGAACCTGAATTCCCGACTCTGGACGAGTTTTTAGAGGAGGAGCTTCCGGTTGATGGATGCCTTGGATTTGACGGCCGTGTTGTAAACTCTGAGCTGGGGTATGGTCTTCAGAACTTACTGCAGGAAAAAAATGTAACAATCAACTGCAGCAAGGATCTGGTAGGTGAGATCTGGACTTCCCGTCCGGCTATGTCCTGCGAGCCTATCTGGAGCTTGGATGTAAAATATGCCGGAAAGAGTACCGTAGAGAAACTTTCTGATCTTCGTGATGCCATGAAGAAAAATAAAGCACAGATTCATCTGATGACGGCCCTGGATGAAATCGCATGGTTATTCAATCTCCGTGGAAACGATATTGTAAATAACCCGGTATTTCTGTCCTATGCACTTATTACACAGGATGAAGCCTATTTATACGTACAGAAAGAAGCTATCAAAGAAGATACTAAGATGGGAAAAGAGGTTTGTGCGGCTTTAGCTGAGGCAAAGGTTCAGGTAAAAGAGTATGCGGAATTCTTACAGGATGTGGCAGCCCTGAAGAATGAGAAGGTTCTTCTGGAACGCAAGAAAGCAAGCTTTGCTGTATGCGAGAGCCTTGATGCTTCCTGCCGTATCATAGATGAGATGAATCCTTGTGCGACCATGAAGGCTGTTAAGAATGCGACCGAGATCGAAAATATGCGTAAGGCCCATTTAAAAGATGGTATAGCTGTTACCAAGTTTATGTACTGGCTGAAGCATACCATCGGAACCTGCGATATGACAGAGATGACAGCGGCTCATAAAATTGAAGAACTGCGAGCAGAGCAGGGCAATTATATCGAGCCAAGTTTCGTAACCATTGCAGCTTACAAGGAAAATGCAGCAATGTGCCATTATCATCCAAGCGATGAGGTATGCAAGAAATTAAAACCGGAAGGTCTTCTGCTGGTAGATTCCGGAGGACAGTATTTAGAGGGAACTACTGATATCACAAGAACCTATGCGTTAGGACCTCTGACCGAGAAGGAAAAAGAGTACTACACAATCGTAGCAGCCGCTATGCTGAAGGTATCAACCATGAAGTTCCTTCACGGCTGCCGGGGAATCAACTTAGACTACACCATCCGTGAAGCATTCTGGAAACGTGGTCTTGATTTTGCACATGGTACCGGACATGGTGTTGGATATCTTTCTAACGTACATGAGAGACCGAACGGACTGCGCTGGAAGGTTGTTCCGGAGCGTCAGGACAGCGCTGTGATCGAGCCGGGCATGATCTGCTCCGATGAGCCGGGTCTGTACTTTGCAGGCGATTTCGGAACCAGAACAGAGAACCTGATCTTATGTGTCGAGGATGAGAAGAATGAGTACGGACAGTTCCTGAAGTTCGAATTCCTGACCAAGGCGCCGATTGACTTAGAGGCACTGGATACACGTTTCATGGATGACGCGGATATTGAGCGCTTAAATACATACCATAAAGACGTATACGAAACCATTTCTCCGTACATGAATGACGAAGAAAAAGAGTGGTTAAAACACGTGACAAGAGAAATTTCAAGATAATATGATGTTACAGTTCAGCCATGCGCTGGTTTGAATAAATATGGAAACAAGAAGATGTCATGGCTGAACTGTAACAATATAATACCTCCTGAATAGATAGAGATAAATTCAAGTCGAACGTCCGTGAGACTTGGCGCGTGATTCTGGTCAGCAAAGCTGGCATATTCCTATCAGAATCACTGCGCATGAGATCAAAATCTATTCAGGGGGTATTTTTATTACATCTATTCAGAAATGATTGCAAGATTATTTAATTTCTATTATGATGATATAAGAGTCATTAATGATTAAGAGATGCGGTTCTGTCAGCAGGGGCAGATAAAAATTTCATGGAAGAAGGGTAGTTTTCAAATGAGAAGAATCAATGTTGAAACCATTACACAGAATATCAAAGAAATGTGCATTGAGGCCAACCATTTTCTGTCACCGGATATGAAAAAGGTGTTTGATGAGGCGGCAGCGAGTGAAGAATCTCCATTGGGACGTCAGATTTTAGGTCAGCTGGAAGAAAACTTATGTATCGCCGGTGAGGAGATGATTCCGATCTGCCAGGATACCGGAATGGCAGTCGTGTTTATCAAGGTGGGACAGGATGTACATCTGATCGGCGGTTCTCTGACCGATGCTATCAATGAGGGCGTGCGCCAGGGATATGTAGACGGATATCTCCGTAAATCCGTGGTTAAGGATCCGATTTACCGTGAGAATACGAAGGATAATACACCGGCTATCATTCATTATGAGATCGTAGAGGGTGAGCAGGTAGAGATCACGGTGGCTCCGAAGGGGTTCGGAAGTGAAAATATGAGCCGTATATTCATGCTGAAACCGGCAGATGGAATCGAAGGAGTCAAGGATGCTATTCTGACAGCGGTGCGGGATGCAGGACCGAATGCCTGTCCTCCGATGGTAGTAGGTGTCGGAATCGGCGGAACCTTTGAAAAGTGTGCAGAGATGGCGAAGCACGCGCTGACCAGAAATCTGGAAGAGGAATCACCGGTTGAGTATGTGCGTGATCTGGAAAAAGAAATGCTTGAAACGATCAATAACCTTGGAATCGGTCCTGGAGGTTTAGGCGGACGGACAACCGCACTGGCTGTCAATATTGAAACCTATCCGACCCATATTGCAGGGCTGCCGGTAGGCATCAATATCTGCTGTCATGTAAACCGTCATGCGCACAGAGTGATTTGATGAATATTTTTAGGATTGCGGAAGTGCGAAGCACATAGCAATCCGGTATCAAAAGGGGAAAAATCTCTTGTGACCCAAACATCGTTTGATAGTATAAAGAATGTACTCTCGGAGTCTTTCCTGCACAAAAGGATACCGAGAGCACATAAGATAGATTTGGAGGAAAATATGGATAAAACAATCACAGCTCCAATTGACAGGGAGACATTAAAAAGCCTGCATGCAGGTGATTATGTATATATAAGCGGAACCATCTATACGGCACGTGATGCAGCTCATAAGCGCATGATAGAGACGCTGGATGAAGGAAGAGAACTTCCCCTTGATCTGAAAGATAATGTAATTTATTATATGGGACCGTCACCGGCCAGAGAGGGCCGTCCGATTGGTTCTGCAGGTCCGACCACAGCCAGCCGTATGGATAAATATACTCCAAGACTTCTGGATCTCGGCATGGGAGCCATGATCGGAAAAGGAAAGAGAAGCCAGGCAGTCATCGATGCCATCGTTCGCAATGGTGCCGTTTATTTTGCGGCAGTGGGCGGAGCCGGAGCAATTCTTTCAAAGTGCATTAAGGAATCGGAAGTGATTGCATACGATGATCTGGGAACAGAGGCGATCCGAAAATTGACGGTAGAAAATATGCCTATGATTGTGGTAATTGATTCCGAAGGAAACAATCTTTACGAGACCGCGGTAAAGGAATATCAGAGATAGGATAATAAGATATCAGATGTGGGATGACTCCCATCCCGCAGCAAGAATGCAGATGCATTTTTGAGTTTTATGAAGAGAGGTTATTGGCTGTTTTGCAAATAACCTCTCTTTTGTCGTGAAGAATAAAGTTATAATTGATAGAGATAAACCATGATTGGCATGGTTATCATACAGAATAGAGTGGTAATTACGTTAATGGCACCAGCATAGCGGGCATCTTTTCCATATACCTGGGCCATCTGCGTGATTGTGGCGGCGGATGGGGTGATTGTGGCTAACAGGGTGACAAGCAGAATTTGTGAACCATTCTCAGTAAAAGAAGCAAGGCCGCTGAATTTAAGAAGTAAAATTGTCAAAAGCGGTACACCGATGAGCCGCAGAATCGTGACAAGTCCAATATGGGGAAAAGCCAGAATTTCCTGGGGCGTGGTTCCGGCAATCAGCATTCCTGAGATCAGCATGGCCAAAGGACCAATCATGCTTCCCAGGGAGCGGACAGCGCTGTCCACTGGACCGGGAAGTGAAATCTGTGCCAAGAATAGAAAAATACAGAATAAAATGGCAATCATATTTGTATTTGTTATGATTTTTTTAAAATCAGGCTTCTTTTCTTCACAGATCATCATTTTGCCATGACTCCAGAGAAGAAAAAGCTGTACAGAGACGTAGGCGCTGGAATAAATAACCCAGTCTGGTCCTAGAATAGAGGAAACAAGCGGTATAACAAGATTTCCTGCATTAGAGTAGATGATAGAGGCTTTTTCGACTCCGTTAAGATGAAGAAGAGGTCCTATAAAGTAAAAAAGGACAATCAGGATGAGATGGATCAATACAGCAGCAGCCACCGCCAAAAGAAGCCCATTTAGGATGGAAGGGCTGCAGCTGACCTGAAAAGCAGATAAAATCGAACAGGGGACTACGATATAGACAGACAGGCGTGAAAGAATGCGGCTGTCATCTGAGCGGCAAATGCCAGTCTTTACCAAAACAAAGCCTAAAAACATGATGATAAATAATGCCGCAATTTTACCAACTAAAATTCCAATGGACATAATACGTTTGCTACCTCCTCATAACAGGGCATAGAGACAGAATATTTTTTTGCAAGTCGGAGGGGCTCCATGACAAGTCCGTCCAGTTCCGATGGTTTTCCTTCCATTATGTCACGCTGCATGGAAGTGGTGGCATCGGCAGATAAGTTGGAAAGAATCTCCAGATTTATTTTTACATAGTCTTTTTCAAAGGGATATCCCATGGCAGCAGCCAGAGCGCTGATTTCACGAATCATGGATTTAAATAATTCACGGGCAGGTCCTTCCTTTTGAAAATCTCCGGCCACGGCATGAAGGTAGACTCCGGCAGCTCCGATAGGGGAGACATAGGAAAATTTCTCCAAAGCATCCCTTTGGATATGGGTGGATAAAACTCCATCGATACCGCTTTCGCAAAGATCCGATTGAATGGCTGATAAAATCGGAGAAATATAGGAAGGATCCCTGGGACCGAAGACAACTCTTAAGATAGGACCGTGCTGAACCAGAACACCGGGATGTTCTAAGGATGCAGAAACATAGATGCATCCATCCAGAACGGTACAATCCGGTAATTCTTTCTGCACCCTGGCACCGGTTCCATATATATTTAAGATGGGAATAATAATTGTGCGGGGACCAGCGGTCTGTCGGATAAAAGGAAGGACGGAATCAAGGGAATATTCTTTTACACATATAAAGATAACCTCCGGAGCCAGGGAAAGAGCACAGGATTCTTCCATGGATAATGCACGAACCTCAAGATGTTCTTCCGTCTGATCCCAGAGATGACGAATGATGAGACCGTTATTACGCATAGCATCAAGGTTGGAACTACGGGCAATGAATGTAACATCTTTTCCGGCTTTTGTGAGAGCAGCTCCAAGAATTCCTCCGGTACCGCCGGCTCCCAGAATCATATATTTTAAATTCATAAAAAACTCCTTTCTGAATCCTAATCTGGATTGCTGCGTGCGATGCGATGCAGTCCTGCAATCCGCCAAAACATCTCGCTAAGTGCTTATAGTATCATATCATAGAATATATTGAAAAATGGTGGTTTAAAGGAAATAAAAAAAAAGAAAAAACTTGGATAAATTTGCTTGACATTTTAAATTTTCTTTGATACAATGAGATACGCGTCTGACAAAGAAATGCGTTAAGATGCAATTGAATATTTTTTTTATTACTGCGGAGAAATACTCAAGAGGCCGAAGAGGCGCCCCTGCTAAGGGTGTAGGTCGGGCAACCGGCGCGAGGGTTCAAATCCCTCTTTCTCCGTTTCTTTTTTTAAAAAAAGCTAGAAAAAATAAAAACAAAAAAGTGCTTGACACTGATGAGTTTTCGTGATAAACTAGCTGAGCTGTTGAAGAAACGGCGCTTTTGAAAAAGAAAAACAAAAAATAAAATAAAAAAGTTGTTGACAAGCAAGAATGCTTATGATAGAATATATGAGCTGTCGCTGAGACAACAAAGAACCTTGAAAACTGAACAGTATGTAAAACCCTGAAAAT
>NZ_QUIH01000010.1:0-108976 GCF_003479985.1 Clostridium sp. AM43-3BH | reverse complement strand
TGGTTTTGTTCTGAATGTTCTCTTGAACTTCAAGGCTTAACCAAAAGCCTTTGTTCTTAGAATTTTCAGGGTTTTACATACTGTTCAGTTTTCAAGGTTCTTTGTTGTTGTCTCATTGACAGCTCATTTATATTACCACAATCAGTTATCTTTGTCAACAACTTTTTTATTTTATTTTTCGCAGCTGAGCTTTCGCTCAACAGCTTGAATATCATATCATAGGCAGTTGTCGTTGTCAACTATTTTTTCTTAATTTTCAAAACATTTTCGCAAATAAGAAAACCTGTGATATTCGATTTTCCCTGCATATGCAGACCAACGTCAAAACACGTTAGAGTTAGAGTTTACCATTTCAGCATTAACTTGTCAAGGGATTTTCACTTGTTTTTTCGCTGACATATTCCATACAGAATCATTGCGCATCCTCGCGGAGCGTTTATCTCAGCCGAAGACCCAACTCCCACTGAGACAAATTTGCTATTACTCGCCACCTAAAGAGGTGGGAGTCTTCTCGACTGAGATAAAAAATTCGGCACACCTAACTCATCACTAAGTAGCGAGAATGCGGTGTGCCGTTTTTCAATATCACAGTTTTTCTCTATAAGCTTTTAAATAATCCGTTTCACAACACCCATCAGGATGCTTCCAAGCATATTGTGGTCATACAGCCAGGTCAGCCAGATATTGCTTTCTATCTGGTTCAGGAAAAGTTCACCAATCGCCGTTGCCGAGAACAGTGTAATAAGCAGTGCTGCAATCCAGACGAAAAAGATCCCTTCCGCACCCCCCAGCGCGGCACCTGCCAGACGGTTCAGCCCCGATATGATCGGCAGCCGGGAGACCACATTGAGCGATACGGACAGAACACGCAATCCGCCGAACACGGCTGCAAACAGCAGAAAAAAACTTATAATATTGATCAGGCTGTTTGCCAGATAACGGCTGACGTAGTGGGTAAAGCTGCTTACACCCAGCGCCTCGTAAACTTCGCTGTTATTATTCTCCAGAAGCGCATCCTTTAACTGTTCCGGAAGCTCCATTTCTTCAATAATACTGCGCTGTACGGATGGCGGCGCCGCGTCAGCTGCCTCATTTTCCGCCTCATCGTCCTTTTGGATAAATTTCGTCACGCTGTCCTCCACCGCCTGATAGACCACCTCATTGCTGCGAAGCAGGTTCGCGACAGACGGCGCACCAAAATGAACCACCCCCAACGACAGCACCAGTGAAACGGCCGAGACTGCCAGGCGGACAAATCCGCGGTAATGCCCGTACAGTACCATGGAAACCAGATAGACTGCCACCACCACGAACAGCCAGTTTTCTTTTATATAAGCACCCATTGTCTGATCGCCTCCGCTACGCCCTCTTCCCGGTTCGAAGCGGCAATCCGGTCTGCGCGTTCCTTTAAAAATGGGGCGCCATTTTCCATCGCCACGCCGATTCCTGCTGCCTCCAGCATGGGCCAGTCGTTTTCGCCGTCTCCAAATGCCATCGTCTCCTCCGCTTCAATTCCCAGATACTGACAGAGATTCCGCAGCCCGCTCCCCTTTGTGATGCCCGCCGCGTTGAGTTCCAGATTCCACGGAAGCGAGGAGGTCACCAGAACCTCCGGCATCGCTTCCAGCTTTGCCCGGACTGCCTGCTTGCTCTCCCGGTCCTTAAAATTTAAATTCATCTTCTGCACCGGGCATTTTTTCTCCCGCAGATACTCCACCATGTCAGTAACTGCCCGGCGCGTCGCCCGGATATAGGCGCATTCACGTTCCGGTATCCCGTATTCTTCCAGCTGTGCCAGCAATCGCGTCTCGCTGACGCCGCCCTCCGATACATACATATCGTAAATAACCGGATGCCGGCGCAGCACCTCAATCACCCGGATCGTCTCTTCCCAGCTCAGGCAGCTTTCCGACACCCAGATATTTTTCCCGAAATCCCGGACGACCGCCCCATTTGTAAATATGCCATAGTGGACGCCCGGCAGGCTCAAAACCTCCTCTGGCACTGCCGGGAGCGCGCGCCCAGTCGCCGGGACAATCTCAATCCCCCGCTGCGCGCACAGTTCCATCACCTGTCTTGTTTTTTCCGACACGTGCATTTTTTCATTTAACAGTGTCCCATCTAAATCGAGGGCTATTAACCGTGTTCCCATCTTTCTCTCCCGTATCTCTTTTTACTGTCCACTACCAGAAAACGCTGCCGGGAAGCATTCCCCCGCAGCGCTCTCTTTTACTAATTAGTTTTAATTTTAAAATTTCTCGAATTGTTTTAATTAATCAAAGAAATGTTTCTCTTTCAGAATCAGAAGTCCATCCTTATCATATTTCGATGAGAACAGTCCGCTGAAGGATTTCTTTTCCGCCTTATCTGCAGCTTCCTCAATCAAATCTTCGGCACTTGTCTTGGTAAGCGGTTCTCCGTCCTCCTCCATCATCTCAGCGCGCTCGTACAGAGCCAGCATGCTCTTTCCCGAAATACTGCAGTCGATCTCCGATGCATATTTGCAGGCGTACTGAACAAACTCCTCTACATCCATATCGCCGGACTTTTTGGACGGTTTCTCTTCCGACTCATCCTCTGGATAATTGGAATACTCGTCGTCCTCGCGTTCGTCTTTATAGCTGTCTTTGTAATCGTCCTTATAATCATCACGATAGCCGCCACGCGCATAATCATCCTCCGGCTCATACTCGTCCTTCTCGTAGTGATCTTCTTCGTCTTCATACTCCGGCTCGTCATCGCGTCTTGCCTCTTCCTGACGGCGCAGTTCTTCTCTCTGCCGCTCTGCCAGACGGCGATCTTCCTCCGCTTTACGCGCTTCTTCTGCCTCTTTGGCTGCCAGCGCCTGTGCTTCTGCCTTGGCGCGCTCTTCTTCCTCACGGCGGGCTGCTGCTTCCTGCTGTCTGCGTTTTTCCTCTGCCTCTTTTTCTGCCTGACGGCGGATCTCCGCTTCACGCTCTGCCTGACGTTTTCTGGCTGCTTCTGCTTCCTGCTGCGCCTGCTGGCGTTTCAGCTCTTCCTCGCGTGCCTGTGCCAGCTTCGCCGCATCGTCTTTCTGGTTTTCACAGCCGATATACTGGAAACGCTCTGCTAATGCCGGATATGCGCGGTGCATCTGCTCTAAACGTGCCTGCGTATCAATCAGAACAACGACCATGCCGGTTTCATCCTGTGTCATCAGTTCTTCCAGCTCTTCCACCGTCAAATCGTCCAGATCGGCTGCATGCTCGACCACCAGATCCTTGCCTGCCAGGCGCTCCGCCACCGATGCGATGCCGCGATGGGAAAGGTTTGCGCCGCTGATCTTGGCAACCGGATGCTTGGTCCCCAGCTCACGGTGAATCTTTTTCAGGGAATCAAGTGCCATCGCAAGACCGGCTGCCGGATCTTCCGCCTCGATCATCAGATGATTCGATTCCTTGATCTCCTCTTCTTCCTCTTCCGGTTCGAAATCCCAGTCTTCCACTATGGTTTCCTCTTCCTCTTCAAATTCATGAATCGGAGCTTCCTCGCTCTTTTCCTCTGCCTCTGCCGGTTCCAGGTCGCGGAGATTCCTGAAAACACGTGTCTCCCCTTCGGATGCGCCCTCTTCCTCATCGTAAGGCTTGATCTTGGACACTTCTTTTGCCAGCGCTTCTTCCGCCTGTGCTTCATGAAGGCTTGCTACTACATCCTCGTCCAGCGCAGCCTTTTCTACCTTCTCGTCCGCCGGTTTTGTCTCAGCTTTCGGTTTTCCAGCCTTCTCTTCTGGCTCTGCCTGCTCTGGCTGTCCCTCCGGCTCATTCTCCGGTTCGTCGTCCAGCTCTGCCTCCGGCTCATCCGTATCCAGATACTCTTCTTCCGGCTCCGGCTTGCGGTATGTACCGTTCTTGTACTCTTCTTCCACCGCACGCAGCTTCTCTTCGTACTTCTCGCGGTTTTCCACCAGATCCATCTGATATTTCGTCAGCGGCGCATACTGAAGTTTCAGTTCCATTGCCTTGTCCACATATTTGCCAAGACCGAACATCAGCATGATCTTGTCGCAGATCCGCACACAGTCGTCCGCCTGGTTCGCCTGATGATAAAGCTCTGCCAGGTGGTACAGCCATTTCTCATCCAGCTCTTCCTGACAATATCTCTCCAGAGAATTGATCTGCTGCTCTAACGGCGCATCCTTCGCCTCCAGAATCAGGAAACGAAGCAGATACTGGCGCGGGTCATCGCCGGACAGCTCACAGAACTCCCGGTAATATGCCTCTGCCTCCTGAATATTATTTTCACGCAATGCAAGGTCAGTCAGCTTATATAAAAGCCCCTTTCCAAGCGGCGCTCTCTCATATGCCAGCAATAAAATATCCTTGGCATCCTGATACTCTGCATTTTTCTCATAAATCTGGGAAATCATCGTAAGCAGGCTGGTGCTGCGTACACGACGCCAGTCGATGGTATCGGCGATCTTCATCGCCGTCTCGAAATCTCCCTTGTTGACCAGTTTCTTAATCTGCTCTACCTTGATGTTAAACTCGTATTTATCCATCTTATGCATCTCCTAACTTCCTGCCGCGGCAGAAGTTTTATTGTTACTGTTCACGCATACGTGCCCAGTAACATTTTATTTGCTCACCGGCTACAGCTCTGTACGCCCATCCAGCGCGCGTAGAAGCGTTACCTCATCAATATATTCCAAGTCGCCCCCGACCGGAACGCCGCTGGCGATTCGCGTCACCCGGATCCCTGTCGGCTTAATCAGCTTGCTCAAATACATCGCGGTCGTCTCGCCCTCCAGGCTTGAGTTGGTTGCGATAATGACCTCACGAACCTCCTCTTTCTGCAGGCGAGTCATCAGCTCCTTGAGCCGGATGTCGCCCGGCCCGATCCCCAGCATCGGGGAGATCGCCCCATGCAGCACATGATAGACCCCGTTGTATTTTCCTGTCTTTTCATATGCCGCCAGATCGCGCGTATTTTCCACCACCATGATCGTCTCATGATCTCGCCGGTCGCTGCTGCAGATCGGGCACAGTTCCTTATCCGTCAATGTGCAGCACTCCTTGCAGTAACGCACATTCTGCTTGGCTTCCAGAATCGCGCCGGACAAGTGCCTGACCTGTTCTTCCGGCATATTGATGATATGAAATGCAAGACGCTGCGCCGATTTACTTCCGATTCCGGGAAGTTTTGACAATTCTTCGATTAGCTTGCTAATCTGACTGCTGTAATAATCCATCGCTTAAAACGGGAATCCGCCTCCCAGACCGCCAAGGCCACCGGTCAACTGGGACATCATCTGGCTGCTGTCCTCTTCCGCCTGACGGAATGCCTCGTTGGTCGCCGCCACGATCAGATCCTCTAACATCTCGATATCATCCGGATCCACTACTTCCTCAGACAGTTTCACGGAAAGAACCTCTTTTTTACCAGATACGGTCACGGTTACAGCGCCGCCGCCCGCGGATGCGCTGTACTGCTTCTCCTCCAGCTCTTTCTGCTTCTCTTCCATCTGGCGCTGCATTCTCTGCGCCTGCTTCATTAAATTGTTCATATTGCCCGGCATACCGCCTGGGAAACCGCCACGTTTTGCCATGGTGTCATTCCTCTCTTTCACTTCTTTTTATTTATATTCAGACTGGCTGCCGATTGCAGCCGGTTCTATATATCATATAAACCCACTAATATCATTTATCTGTATTTAATCACAGCTTCTTGCATTACAAAACAAGGCTCATCTTTGGCAAGCTCCACTACACGGAATCATCCTCTTCGACAATCACATCGGTATGGATTGCGTTCTTTAAATCCTCATCACTGACATAAACCGTTCTTTGCGGCACAGCAGATGATTCTAAACGGACTTTAAATTGCAGAGTCTTTTTGTATTTTTCTTGCACTACTTCCTGCAAATTCTTAAGCTCAGGCTCCCGATTGATAATTCCAAACGTATTTTCATCTGTACACACAATGCAAAGGCAGCCTTCGCCCGCCGGTTCTACACTTGTCTTGGGAAGACTGAGTCTAATCGAACCCACAAGCTGGCTCAGGGACGCAATCCGTCCCCATTCTTTCCGCATCAGCATCAGATCCTCGTACTGTGCCGGCGGAAGGGATACCGTCTTCGGCTCAGGCGGCGTTTCCACCACAGCCGTTTTGGAGGATGCCGCCTGCCCCGCTGCCGGTGCAAGGGACGCCAGTTTCTGTAGATTGTCCGGCATTTCCTGCATTTTCTGCTCTAATAGCGTAATCCGCTGTAAAATGGAATCAAGATTCTGTTCCATCGACGGCGTCGTCAGCTTGATAAAGGCAATCTCCACCAGAATCCGCTTCTGCGACGCGTAGCGCAGCTGCCCGGAAAGCTCCGAGAAAATACGGATGTAACGCATCAGCGTTTCCGCATCAACACCTGCCGCCTCTTCCTTTAAAACTGCCAGATTTTCCTCCGACATATCTAGCATATCGCCCGGTTCGTCGGTCGTCTTGGCAATCAGGAGATTTCGCATATACCAGACGAAATCGTTGACAAGCTGCGAAAGATCGCGCCCCTGGATGATCATTTCCTCAATCTCACGGATGCACGCCTTCGTATCACTTGCAAGCACCGCCTGAAACAGCTTGCTGAACACGCGGTTATCGACCGCGCCCAACACCTCGAGCACATTGTCATACGTCAGCTTTTCCCCGAAATGGAACGCCACGCACTGATCGAGAAGACTTAACGCATCTCGCATCGAGCCATCCGCCGCACGTGCCACATACCTAAGTGCCCGGTCATCTACATCGATCTGCTCCGCCTGCGTCAGCTCCGCCAGTCGTCCCGCAATGGTATCGATCGAGATCCGCTTGAAATCATATCTCTGGCACCGGGACAGGATCGTGATCGGGATCTTGTGGACCTCCGTCGTCGCCAAGATAAATATAACGTAGGACGGCGGTTCTTCCAGCGTCTTTAAGAGCGCATTGAACGCGCCGATCGAAAGCATATGAACCTCGTCAATGATGTAGACGCGGTAGCGCCCATCCGTCGGCGGGTACTGCACCTGCTCCCGGATATCGCGGATATTTTCCACACCATTGTTGGATGCCGCATCGATCTCCACCACATTGAGGGAAGCTCCTTCCGCAATCTGGCGGCACATACTGCACTCGCCGCAGGGGCTGCCGTCCACCGGATGTTCACAGTTGACTGCCCGTGCAAAGATCTTGGCAATACTCGTCTTACCGGTTCCGCGCGTCCCGCAGAAGAGGTACGCGTGCCCGATCCGCCCGGAGTTGATCTGATTTTTCAGGGTCTTTACGATATGGTCCTGACCCCGGACCTCTTCAAAGGACGTCGGACGCCATTTTCTGTACAGTGCTGTATATGACATAAACTACTACTTCCTTACTATTCGTCGCCGAAGCTGATGCCTACATCCTTAGCTTCCCGGATAATATCGCTCTTCGGATCGACCATCTTTAATTTACCGGCAATGTCCGCGAGCGGAATTTTTTCAATCTTATTGTTGTTTAAAGCGACCATATAGCCGTATTCTTTGCGGTGGATCATCTCTGCTGCCTCCGCGCCGAGGCGCGTCGCAATCACGCGGTCATACGGACATGGCTCGCCTCCGCGCTGCATATGCCCCGGAACCGTCACACGGATCTCCTGCCCCGTCCGCTCGGAAATCTGGGCGCCCAGCTCGTAAGCGACCGACGGATAAACCGGTCCATTTTTCTTCTTGTCTTTTAATTCTTTCTTGGTCAGGGCTGCATTTTCCTTGGAAATCGCGCCCTCTGCGACCGCCAGAATCGTGAAATTCTTGCCATTTTTAGTACGGCTGCGGATCGCATTTACCACCACATCAATATCATACGGGATCTCCGGCAGGAGAATGATGTCAGCTCCGCCCGCGATGCCTGCATAGAGCGCCAGCCATCCCACCTTGTGGCCCATGATCTCCACGATGAAGACTCTGCCATGAGACGCCGCCGTCGTATGAATACAGTCGATGGCATTGGTCGCCACATCAACCGCACTATGGAATCCAAACGTAAGATCGCTGCCCCAGAGATCGTTGTCTATGGTCTTCGGAAGAGAAACGATATTGAGTCCTTCCTCCCGCAGCAGATTTGCCGTCTTCTGGCTGCCGTTGCCGCCTAAAATGACGAGGCATTCCAGTTTCAGCTTGTAATAGGTGTGTTTCATCGCTTCCACTTTATCCAGACCGTTCTCGTCCGGCGTCCGCATCAGCTTGAAAGGCTGTCTGGAAGTTCCCAGAATCGTACCTCCGCGTGTCAGAATCCCGGAAAAATCCGACTGTTTCATAATCCGGTAGTCTGCATACATAAGACCTTTATAGCCGTCTTCAAATCCAACTATCTCTATGTCATCGAACATCTTGTACAGCGATTTTGCCACGCCTCGCATCGTCGCATTTAAGCTCTGGCAGTCGCCGCCGCTGGTTAACATACCGATTCTTCTCATGAGCGCTTTCCCTTTCTTCATAACCGTCCAGTACCTTCACAGTTACCCTTATTCTAAGTTTCCAACAACCCCCATATCAGGATAAACTACACCCATTTTGTAATTATAATACAATCATATCCCGCGGGCAAGAAAAAATTCCTTACAAATATCATAGACATAAAAATACCGGGATACGCGCTTTTAATCTGCTCCGGCACGGTATTCCTCCCCCTTGGCAAATCAAATTCCACATATCCCGGCTATATTCACACACCTGCAAAAATGCTTGTTTCTGTATCTATTATTTTCTATTTTTTATTTCATAGGAAGCAATTTCCTATGAAATAAAAAAATCCGCACGCCCGGCTTCGAACGTATGCCATGGACGTTACCCTGACAGTTAACTCGGTCCAGGCTGCCTTGCGGCACACAGAAGGTTCTGCTTAGTGCTGCTGCATTCCTGCCCTGACACGGTTCACAGATTTCTGTTGCGCAAGACCCAGACTTCAACGCCACTTTTCAGGGGCAGCCCCACAGTAAAAACGCCCTCGGTCGGACAACACCCCTGCTATAGCGGATTGCAGGTACAGGGCACCGCTAACTCCCCGGCTGTGCGGAAACTTTATGACTTGATCTTATATGACGGAATGACCTGCAGACCGTCAGCCTGTTTAGTATACATGGCAGCCGCCGTTTTGTCAAGCCGGAGCTTGACTAACAAGCATTGTATAAAAATACACAAGAATACATTTTATTGTTTTTTTATCATTTTTTATCCCAGAATCTTGCAACAGAAGAAAGAAATCATTATAATAGGTATAAATCTAGCGACTGCAAAAAGTCAAACAGTTACTAAATCATAAAATTCTGTAAGATTGGAGCAACGATTATGGAGAAGAAAAACATCGACTGGAGCAACATCGGTTTCGGCTATATGCCAACGGATTACCGCTATGTTTCCATGTACCAGAATGGTTCCTGGGACGAAGGCGTCCTTACCTCCGACCCGAATATTACCCTGAATGAATGTGCCTGTGTTCTGCAGTATGCACAGACTTGCTTCGAGGGTCTGAAAGCGTATACGACCGAGGACGGCCATATCGTTACGTTCCGTCCCGACTTAAACGGCGAGCGTATGGAGAATTCCGCAAAAGGTCTTGAAATGCCGCCATTCCCGAAGGAGCGCTTCGTAGACGCCATCACAAAAGTAGTAGAAGCCAACGCAGCATTCGTACCGCCGTATGGTTCCGGTGCAACCCTGTACATCCGCCCGTATATGTTCGGTTATGATTCCATCATCGGCGTTAAACCGGCAAACATCTATCAGTTCCGTGTATTCTGTACACCGGTTGGCCCGTACTTCAAGGGCGGCGCTAAACCGATCACCATCCGCGTCAGCGATTTCGACCGTGCAGCACCTCACGGAACCGGTCACATCAAAGCCGGATTAAACTACGCGATGAGCCTGCATGCGATCGTCGATGCTCATAAGAACGGTTTCGATGAGAACATCTACCTGGATCCGCAGACACGTACCAAGATCGAGGAGACCGGCGGCGCAAACGTTATCTTTATCACCAAAGACGGCAAGTTGGTAACTCCGAGGTCCAACAGCATCCTTCCGTCTATCACACGCCGTTCTATCCTGCAGGTTGCAAGAGATTACCTCGGCATGGAGACCGAAGAGCGTGAAGTATACTTAGACGAGGTAAAGGATTTCGCAGAGTGCGGTCTGTGCGGTACCGCAGCTGTTATCTCCCCGGTTGGCAAGATCGTTGACCACGGCAAGGAAATCTGCTTCCCGGCAGGTATGGAGAAGATGGGTCCGGTTACCCAGAAACTCTATGAGACACTGACCGGCATCCAGATGGGTCACATCAAAGCTCCGGAGGGCTGGATCCACGTAATCAAATAAGGACTGTACCTTTCAGTTTGAACGGAAAATATGAAATTAAAAAAGCTGGCAGAGGTTTATTTGCCAGCTTTTTCTTCTTTCTTCTTTTTTCTCTTTTCACGCAATTCTTTGAAAAATTCTTTCAACATCATCGAACATTCCTCGCCCAAAAGTCCTTCTTCTGTCTCCACCTGATGATTGAATCCTTTTTCATCCAGAAGATTCAGTACCGAACCGGCGCAACCGGCTTTCGGGTTCATGGAACCGATGTAAACTTTTGGAATCCGCGCCTGCACGATCGCCCCTGCGCACATCGGGCATGGTTCCAACGTCACGTACAGCTCACATTCTTCCAGGCGCCAGTCGCCCATGCGCTTGCACGCTTTTTTGATTGCCGCGATCTCCGCATGTGCCAGCGCGCTATGATCGACCATCCGACGGTTGTAACCCCTGCCGATGATTTTGTCCTCATACACGATCACGCAGCCGATCGGCACTTCTCCGAGCGCCCAGGCTTTCTTCGCCTCGCGGATCGCCGCTTTCATATATTTCTCTTCCCGTGTCAATTTTGCTGCCACTGTTTTTTCCTCCGTTCAAATTCATCCGCTTCCAACAACAGACATCCTTATCCCAGTTTCCCGACAAGTTTGATCCGCTACCAACCAAACACCTGAAAGCATTTGACCCGTGTCCATCCTACCCAGAAAAGCTATCCTTTGTCAAGAGTTCTCCAAAAGGATCAACCGGCTTTTATGTAAAATTCAAATCCGTATACCAATACCCGAACCGGCTGTCGCGCGGCGGCTGGCGGGTGGAACGGACAAAGCGGTCAAAGCCGAACATCGCCGCCATATATTTTTCATTGTTTCCATAATGTCCCGGCACGCCCAGAATGTAGCGCCCCCGTTCGCCGGGTTTCCCCAGTCTCGCCAGAATCAGATATCGGTAGTTGTAGTAACCGTGCAGAAGAAAGCTGTTATTTCCATACACCCAGTTTTCCCGCGGCAGAAGCCCGATATCCTGCGGTTTGATTACCAGAATCTCGCAGCCGTCGGCGCATTCGAAGGCGGTTACTTTGGGATAGGCAGCACGCAGACGGTTCCAGAGGGACTCGGCGGGATCTTCTTTCGGAAATTCCTTGGATGAATCTGGTTGCGGTTGTTTTTGATTTTGAGAGTCTGACTGAAATGCCTCTTGATGGTCTGGTGGAGAATCTGGAGGCATTTCTTTCTGGACTTCCCGGGTGGATTCTTGAGAATCTTTCCGTCGCGCCTCTGTCTGCGCTTCCTGATTGGATTCCTGAAAACTTTCCTGCGGTGTCTCCGTTTGCGCTTCCTGATTGGATTCCTGAAAACTTTCTTGCGGTGTCTCCGTTTGCGTTTCCTGATTGGATTCCTGAAAACTTTCTTGCGGTGTTTCCGTTTGCGTTTCCTGAACAACTTCTGCCTCTTGATGATCGGATGTTTCTGAGATATCTGGAACCGCTTCCATGGTTTCCGTGTCCTCGAAAATCTCCAGGTTTGAATCCTCCAGCTTTTCTGGCTGGGGCTGGCTGATTCCGAAGTCCGTTTCGTTTATATTCACAGCTTCTTTCTTCTCTGTCTCCGTGGATGTGTCCTGATTCTCCATTTCTCCCGACCGGGTAAGTTCTGACGCCTCATCCAATTTTTCTTTCCCTACAGACGCGCTGTTCACTTCCCCAGATACATTCTCTGCCAGTTTCCGCGTTGCCTCTTCCTTCTCCGCTTCCTGCTCCCGCACTTTCTCAGCAGTCACATCCGCCAGCTCAACCTCTGCCGCATGCGCGACGGCATCTTCCCAGATCGTCGTATAGGCACGCCATGCGCTGTCCGTCTCATGAAGAGTCAGACCACAGCACTCTTCCATATTGCAGCCGCTTCCTTCAATATTTTCACAATTGACGACGGCACGGAACTCCCCATTTCCGCCACGGACAAACAGGGTGCCGATACGGATCTCCTCCTGCCCTGCCAGAAGGTATACGCCGATCGGGCTGCCGCCCGCAAAGACACGGCGGACGCTGACCTGAATCCGGCAGGAAGTTCCCCGCGTCTCCAATTTCGCAAATCCCGTATTTTTCCCTTTGATTCCGCCTTCGTATGCATAGATATATGATATTAACCGATGATATGCAGACATGTTTTCACTCCTTTGCTTTGTATTATATGCAAAAGAAGCGCCGGTTTATGACAGGATTTCTATATCCTGATATAAACCAACGCTGCAAATACGTCCGTATAACGCAAAATCGGGAACAGTTAAAAACTGTTCCCGATACTGCCGGCGACCGGAATCGAACCGGTACGAAGTTTAACCCTCGCAGGATTTTAAGTCCTGTGCGTCTGCCAGTTCCGCCACGCCGGCATCATGATTACTCATGACTGGCACAAAGCCAAATGGATGGAGGTGGATTCGAACCACCGAAGCGAGACGCAACAGATTTACAGTCTGCCCCCTTTGGCCACTCGGGAACCCATCCAAAATTGCTCTGACAGTTGAAGATTATAACATGGCTGTCTCAAAAAAGCAAGTGTTTTTATATATTTTATTTAATATTTTTATTTCCATTTTTTCCTGCTTTTGATTCTTCTCGCTCAACTGCCAGAAATCATATATCTTGTCGAAGCCACATTTCCTACAATGCCGTATCATTTCCCGTCAAAACGATACTTCCGACCGGTGGGATTTTCACCTCGATATAGCCGTCCTTTACCTCATGTTCAACCTGTCCGGCGTTGTAACCGTCCTCATAGGTCATCATTTCCCGGCGCAGGAGCGCCCCGTCGCGCGCCCCGATCTGCCAGACCGGAATCTTGAGCGTCAGCCAGTCATCACCTGTATTGACCGCCGTCACGCCGCAGCACGCGCCGCCAGCTCTCTGAGCACTCTGAAAACGTCCATAGGCAATATAGCCATCTCCCGCCGCCAGCGCTTTCAGGGAACCATTTCTAAATGCCGGACAGCGTTTCCGGATGCCGCTCATGTAGCGGTGGAACTCGATCAGCTCCAGATTTTCCCCGCCCCACGGGTACGTCCGGCGGCTGTCCGGATCGGTCCATCCACAGACGCCCGCTTCGTCGCCGTAATAGATCGTCGGTGCGCCCGGCCAGGTCATCTGCATGACAACACCCTGGCGGAAAATGCCATAGCTGATGCCTTCCTCCGCTGCTTTTGCACCTGCCGACGCAAGACGACCCACCCGGCGGTTTGTCCGCGTCATAAAGCGGGAGTGATCGTGGTTGGACAGCTCGTTCATCGCACACTGCACGGAAGCCGTCGGCATTTCACTCATATGGTAGCGCATCGCCTCAAAAAAGGCGCATCCATCCCCAAACAGAGCCGGATTTTCTTCGTCACTGTGCTTCTCCATCCCGGTCAGAAACCATGACAGCGGCTCCATAAACGCATCATAATTCATGACCGTATCCCACTGATCGCCCTTCAGCCAGTCATACGGGCTGCCGTAATGTTCCGCGATCATGACCGCCTCCGGATTTGCCTCCTTGACTGCCGCGCGGAAATCACGCCAGAACTGATGGTTCATCCCGGCGCTCCGCCCCAGATCTGCCGCCACATCCAGCCGCCAGCCATCTGCTCCAAACGGCGCCGATACCCATTTTTTCGCAATCCCCAGAATGTACTGGTACAATTCCGGCGATTCCTCGTAATTGAGCTTCGGAAGCGTCGCGTGTCCCCACCAGCCATCGTAGCTGTCATTAAACGGCCAGGCATTTTCATTGTGAAACTGGAAGAAATAGCGATACGGGCTGTCCTCCGAGACATATGCCCCCTGCGGATAGCCGCCCGCGTGCTGGTACAGAAGTTCCGCATCCAGCCATTTATTGAAAGAACCACAATGGTTGAACACACCGTCCACCAGCACCCGGATTCCCCGCTTGTGCGCTTCCTCAATCAGGCGGGCAAAAAAGGCATCGCTCGCCTCCAGGTTCTGCTCATCCGCCGTCCGCGTCATATATTTATGTGCGCGGTCATTGTCCGTATCTTCCGGGCACACCAGCCCGTCTGCGTCCTCCAGAATCACTCCATAATGCGGATCGATATGGTCGTAGTCCTGACAGTCATACTTATGGTTCGACGGTGATACAAATACCGGATTTAAGTAAATTGCCTCTATCTTGAGACTCTTTAAATAATCAAGTTTATCTAAAACACCCTGAAGATCGCCGCCGTAAAACCGTCCCACATCGAGTGTACCGATCGGTTCCTTCCAGTCCGTCACCCGGGTGACCGGCTTTTTCAGATAAATATATTCATTGGTTTCCGTATCGTTTGTAGGATCGCCGTTGCAGAACCGATCCACATAGATCTGATACATCAGCGCGCCCTTGCTCCACTCCGGCACATGAAACCCCGGAATCAGGCGGAACGGGTGCGCCGCCGCATCCTCTGTCAGCCCGATCCGGTTGTAAAGACAGACGTTCTCGCCCCAGGTTACCTGAAATACATACGAAAATGTTTTCGTTCCCAGAGTCAGCGCACAGCTGTAGTAATCAAAACGGCTGTCTGACTTGTCAGCCATACCGCTACCATCTATGCCTCGATTTGTATCTGCACCGTTCCCAACGCTGCCAGCACAGCACTCCCACGAAAGCCGTTTCATCTGCCACTCCTGCAAAAGCGCCCCGGTCTCCGGGTCACATTCCAGCAGTACAACCGCATCTGCTCCATTTTTCTCTGTTCTGAAATAAAATGTAACGACTTCACCCGCATCTGCCTCCGAAGGACAACGGTAATCCTCTGTCTCGTCGCAAAATAGCGCGTCGCGATTGATCTGCTCCATCTGTTTCCCTTTCCAGCGGTTTCGCCGCTTTCACAATCATGTTATTTTCTGCCCATATTTTACAGGATTTCCCCAAATTACACAAGTTATTTTCACGCCCCTAATTTTAGGTAATAAAAAAGAATGTGCCTTGGCACATTCGGGCGTCTCGCGCGGTCGCTTGCGACATGTTTCTGCTTCGCGCGAGTGTGCATCCTCGCGGAGCGTTTTTTGTTTCATAGGACGTAATTTCCTATGAAATAAAAAAGGTCAGCGGGGTAGCTGACCTTTTTAGGAGAAGGTATTTCGTTTTATGGGGTGTAGCAAAAACTATATAATGTATTGGGGGGGGGGTTACGTCTATTATAATAGCATAGGAGCGGAAATAAGTGTGCACAAACATCGTTTTATTTCGATTTCTTTTTTGTGCAAATCAACACTCTCTCCCGAAATGTCCAGCAAAATCCGCCTGAAATTTGCATAAAAGAAGGTGCCACCACTGCCATTTCCATCTATCCGATGGCTGTCCGGGATGTCTCCCGCACATTCTGGCAGCTGACTGGCACCTTTTTTCAGGCTTATTTGCAGACCTGTTTCATGCTTTGAACTTTTTATGCTTCTATCACCGGAGTTTCAACTTCCCCTGACGGCTTTTCTCCATCCTGGAACAGCGCTTCAAACTCAGCCTGACCGATCTTCTCTTTCTCCATCAGCAGGGCACAGCAGGAATGAAGGACATCCTCGTGATCGAGAATGATCCGTTTTGCCTTGGCGTAGCACTCATCGATGATGCGCTTTACCTCGCTGTCGATCTCGCTCGCCACTTCCTCGCTGTAGGTTCTCGTATGCGCCAGGTCGCGGCCAATAAAGACCTCGTTGTTGTCGCCGCCGTAGTTGATCATGCCCAGCTTCTCTGACATACCGTACTCGGTTACCATCGCGCGCGCCATCGAGGTCGCCTGCTTGATATCCTGGGAAGCGCCGGTCGTGATGTCGTCAAAGATAATCTCCTCGGCGATTCGTCCGCCCAGCGAAACCATGATATTTTGAAGCATTCTGCCCTTCGTCATATGAAGCTCATCCTGCTCCGGAAGCGGCATCGTATAGCCTGCCGCACCAACGCCGGTCGGAATGATCGAAACGGTATGAACCGGTCCCACATCCGGGAGGACATGGAACAGAATCGCATGACCCGCCTCATGGTATGCGGTAATCTTCTTATCTTTCTCGGAAATCACCTTGCTGCGCTTCTCAGCGCCGATTCCCACTTTAATAAAGGCTTTCTCAATATCCGTCTGGGTCAGGAACTTACGTCCCTCTTTTGCGGTATTGATCGCCGCCTCATTCATCAGGTTTTCCAGATCGGCTCCGGTAAATCCAGCGGTTGTCTGCGCGATGCGGTGTAAATCCACATCCTCGCCCAGCGGTTTTTCCTTCGTATGGACGCCGAGAATCTCCTCGCGACCCTTGACGTCTGGTCGTCCGACTGCCACCTTTCGGTCAAATCTGCCCGGCCGCAGAATCGCCGGATCGAGAATATCCACACGGTTCGTCGCCGCCATGACAATGATGCCCTCATTGACGCCGAAACCATCCATCTCAACTAAAAGCTGATTGAGCGTCTGCTCGCGCTCGTCGTGACCGCCACCCATGCCGGTACCACGCTGTCTGGCAACCGCATCGATCTCATCGATAAAGACGATACACGGGGCATTTTTTTTGGCTTCCTCAAACAGGTCGCGGACACGGGATGCGCCAACACCGACGAACATTTCAACAAAATCCGAACCGGAAATCGAGAAGAACGGGACACCCGCCTCGCCCGCTACGGCCTTAGCAAGCAAGGTTTTACCAGTTCCCGGAGGTCCGACTAGGATCACGCCCTTCGGGATGCGCGCTCCGACACCGGTGTATTTCTGCGGGTTTTTCAGGAAATCTACGATCTCCTCCAGTTCCTCTTTCTCCTCTTCCAGACCGGCAACTTTGGTAAAGTTGACCTTGCTGGTCGATACCATCCGGGCACGGCTGCGTCCAAAATTCATCATCTTGGCATTTGCCCCGCCGCCGGAACGGGAATTGATAAACATAAACAGGAAGATCAGGACGCCTGCGGACAAAGCGATCGGCAAGATCACCGTCATAAAATAGCTGTCCTGGCGGACGCTGGTGGTCGTGTACGGAACCCCCGCCTTGCGCAGCGCCATCTCTACTTCCTTCACATCCAGCACATTGAACTCCTCCCGGTCACCGGAGGTTGTCTCAAAAACAACCTCACCGGTCGGCACCTCGCGGTTCGGGCGGATCTGTGCGCTCTCTACGGTCTTATTTTCCAGATATACCATGAACTCCGGATAGCTTAATTCCCGCTCCGTCGCCATTCCAGGAACCTTCAACGAGAAAAACATGATAACAAGCAGCATGAGGATCAGAAGCCCCACGCCTCCCATCGACTGACGTTGTTTCAACTGGCTTCCTCCTTATACTTCCACAACACCGATGTACGGCAGGTTGCGGTATTTCTGATCGTAATCCAGGCCGTAACCTACGACAAACTCATCCGGGATTGTAAAGCAGGTATATTTAACCTGAACCTGTTTTTTTACACGGCGCTCCGGCTTGTCAAGCAGGGTGCACAGCTCGATATTTTTCGGATTTCTCTGTTTTAATACCTCGATCAGATATGCCAGGGTGCGTCCGGAATCGATGATATCCTCCACGATGATGACATTCTTGCCCTCCAGCGGCTCGTCCAGATCCTTGATAATCTTTACCACACCGCTTGACTTGGTGTCAGAACCATAGCTGGATACAGACATGAAATCCAGGGAAACCGGAATAGTCAGGCGTTTTGCCAGTTCGCAGGTAAAGAATACGCCGCCCTTTAAGATACAGATCAGGTGGACTTCCTTTCCCTCATAATCTTTGTTGATCTGTGCTGCCACTTCACTGATCTTCTTGTTTACTTCTTCTTCCGTTAATAATACACGAATCTTATCAGCCACTGCTTTTTCCTCCGTTAAATTCCACCTCAAGGATGGTTTTTGTCTGTTCTGTTATCTTATAATATGCGCTGATCCGGTGCCCCACTATCCACAGGATATGTTTTTCTTCCGCCAGAAGCCAGATTTCCTCCCGCTCCTGTCTCGGAATTTTCTCATCGATCATCCAGGATTTCAGCGTCTTCCGACCGCCGGACGGCAGTGTCAGGTAGTCCCCCGGCTGCCGGTGTCTCAGCGATAAGGTACCTTTTATTTTATCATAGTCAAACCATTTCGTATACTGGTTTTTCGGAAATTCATCCCCATTTTCACAGGGGAAAGTATGCATCTGCAAAAGATTCTCATTCTGGATGCCCGGAAGCAAACCCCCTTTTCTTTCCCCTGGATGACTAAGCGGGCGCACTTCAAGAAATCCATATATATTTACCGCCCGGAACCCATGCGGCAGCGAAATACTCTTTCCGGTTCCCTGGTACAGAAGTTCCCGAACCGCCTGCACATGCGTCTCCGTCACGTCCCGGAGCGGCATTTTGCTCTTTAAAAACAGCCGCCGCACGATATAACCCTGCACAATCTCCGCCTGCTCTGCCAGCGCTCCTGCATCCGCTTTTCCGTCCGGTGCATGCTTTTGAAGCCATTCCTCTGCCACCTCTTCCAGATAGGCATCTGCCTGCCGGATGCGTCTGCCCGCCTGGTCGATATGACGGACTGCCTGTGCATTCAGGCGCTCTTCTACCGCCGGAAGCAGTTCATTCCGAAGCCAATTGCGGCTGTATTCACTCTCCTGGTTCGTCGAGTCCTCGACCCAGTCCTGTCCCTGCTGCCGCAGCCAGGTCTGAATCTCGCTTCGCTGCGCCCAGAGAAGAGGACGGATGATGCGCCCCCGCACCGGAGCAATGCCGGAAAGCCCGGTCAGACCGCTTCCGCGGAACAGGTTAAAAAGAACCGTTTCCGCGTTATCATCCGCATGGTGGGCGGTGGCGATATGAACCCGGGCGGCTACCGCCTCTTTCCCCCCCGCATTCTCCGATGTCAAATCCGGACACATCTCTTTCTCCCACGCAAGCGCCGTCTCCTCATACAGGCGGTACCGCGCCTGCCGTCCCGCCTCCTCGACGGAACATTTCCGGTCAAGCGCCTCTTTCGCCGCATCGATACGGAACTCATAAAAAGGAACTTCCAGCCGTTCACACAGCATCCGTGAAAATGCCGCATCTCTATCCGCCTCCGCGCCGCGCAGCCCGTGATGGACATGGAGCGCCCGCAGGGAAATCTGAAACGTCTCCCGCAGCTTCCAGAGCACCAGCAAAAGACCGACGGAATCCGCTCCCCCGGATAAACCGACCAGAACGCCATCCCCCGGCCTGGCCATATGATTTTGTCTCATATAAATTTCTGTTTGTTTCTGCATTCTTTTATATTTCTTTTTATCCCTCTTAACATCCACTCGTAACTACTGTTCCGTACCTTCACAGTATAACGGATCTCCTCTTATTTCTCAACCTGCCAGATTCTACGTTACTGTTCACGCATACGTGCCCAGTAACGGAATTTGCCGTGGCTTCGCATTTAAATACGGCAAATTCCTGCTGCCACCACGTTTTCTTACGGCACTTTCGGTTCCAAAAGTGCCTACCCGTAAACAGTAACTACCCACGTTCCAGCACCGTCCCGACCAACACGGTGCAGTCATCCACCACACCCCCGTCCGAAAGCCCGGACGCAAACGCCAGGATCTGTTCTGCCAATTCCTGCGGGTTGCCGCCGGAAAGGTTTGATATAAATTCCATGAACGTCTCTTCCTTGTGTTCCCCCGGCATCGCTTCGAGAATACCGTCGCTTATCATAATGATTTTTTCGCCGTCCCACATTTTCCGCGACATCAGAACCGGCTCCGCGTTCTGTACAATTCCCATCGGCAGCCCGCCTGCTTCCAGAAACTCAACACCCTCACGCCCCAGAATAAAGGTCGGCACCGCGCCCAGCTTCATCGCTTCCAGCACACCTGTCCCCAGATCGATACAACATAGATCGATTGTTGCCGGATTCTGCTCCGTACCCGCCAGCAGAAGCACCGTATTTACCAATTTGAGCGCCGATCGCGCCGAAAATCCCGTCTCCAGCAGGCGCTGGGTCAGCTCAATGACCTTCTCGCTGTCCTCGCTGGCGCTTCTGCCGCTTCCCATGCCGTCCGACAGGCTCATAATCACCTGCCCCGGAAGCCCGGTCTGCACCGTGCATGTGTCGCCTGAAATCGGTTCTCCCTCCCTGGGGCTGCACGCCATGCCGTACACCATCCGGTATTTACCTTCTTCCACAAAACGGAAGGTCGCCGCATTGCGGGTGATAAGGCTTTTGCTGTCCTTCGCCACACTCCAGTGGCTTCCGGCGATCGCGCGTCCCAGAAGTTCCGCCACATCCCGCGCCGTCATACATCGCCCATTGACGCTGCGGAGTGTGAGAAACGCCTCCTTCTGCTGATTTTCATATTGAAGCACCAGCATGTTGTCCACGCGCAGATGGCTTCTGCGAAGTATCCCCGAAAGCATCTCCTCCCAGGATGCCGTCACATCCGACGCCTGCTCCATCTGGTTGGAAAATTCCTCCAAAATCGCCGCCAGCTCCCGGAACTGGACGATCACCGCATCCCGGCTTTCCAGAAAACGGTTTTTCCACCCCAGATTCATCGTCGCCCGGCCGAGGCTCCGGTTCAATTCCCGCAAATATGCCTCTCTCTGGGAACAGATCTCATGAAACAGGCGAGGCATGTCCTCCAGGTCGATTTTCCCTTTCTGCTCGAACGTCCGAAGCAGATAATAGAGATAATAACTGTCGTCCCGGCGGCTGCCATAATACAGGTTGCACCGTGTACAATCGCCGCATACCGCCGACGCCGCCGTCTGCATTGCCGCCAGTCCGTCCTCCTTCGTCAGATGCCCCTGCCCGCCGATCTCATCCGCAAACGCCTGCGCCAGACCACCCAGTGACAGTGCCATGCTCTTTAAACGTCTTGCCGTGTAGACGTTGACATCCGCCATATCTCTATGTAAAGTTCTCCGTTTAAGCACAAAAATCCCTCCTAACCTGTATAACGCCATTATATACAGGCTGGAGGGAAATATTTGTCAAACGGACGGAGCAAAATCAGGGAAAACTTCGACATTTTCCGACACATCCAGGAATGCTGCTCCCCTGTGTGGCATGCCCCGGACATTCTATGATGCACCGCAAGCCTAATTCGAATTGGACGGTTTGAGCAGGATCTCATTGCGGTTTACAAGTCCCAGCTTCTCCTTCGCTACCTTCTCGATATACTGCTTGGTCTGCACGTATACCCGGTATTCCTCAAGCTGTTTGGCACGTTCTTCTTCTTTCGCAACCTGCGCCTCCAGATTTTCCTCTCGAATTGAATAGCTCTTATCCTTTTCCTTGAGATCGATGCCCTTGATGTGCACGGCAGCCGCCAGACTCAGCACTACCATCGTAACGCCCACAAGCGCCATCCGGTTGTTTAAATTGTCCTTTTTCTTTTTCCGTGCATTTCCACCCGGTCTGCCTTCTGACATCTGTCTACGCACCTTCATCTCACTTCCTTTCCAGATTCTCTGCCTGTCCCCTTGTTGTATGTTCCTTTCCGGTCTTCTGGCTTTTTTTGCCTCTTCCTTTTATTCTAATCCATCTGCTGCATTTTTTCAATACCGCAAACAAAAGACGGCTGCCCGTCCGGTCATAAAACACCATGCCGCCCAGCACGCCCGCCACCGCATAGCCGCGCAGAACTCCGTCATTCTGCCCGAACAAAAGCCGGAACGTCGCAAAGCTGGCAAAGAGCCAATACGCCGCATCCTCCATGCCTGTCCAAAATGAGCTGTGCCGTACCAGCCACCGGAAGATCCTAAGCCCGTCATACATCATCATCAGCGCGATTCCCGTACACACACTGCCGCCAAGCAGCCATATTTCCCCTCTTACCGTCCCGCTCATCCGCCACCGCCTAACGGAACAGCCGTCCAAAGAACGACTCCTGCGATTTCCGGCGGGACTCGTTGGAAGAATACGAAAAGCTCTCAAACTCGCCCTCAATATCCACTTCGCCCTTTTCCAGTGTCAGACGACTCACATGCAGCGCCTTCCCACGCACCGTCAGAAGCCCCATGTCTGTATCGAGAATCATCTGGTTCTCATCAAATGACACCACATCCTGGATCCCCGTCACACTCCCCTTTTCCCGGTTCAGAAGCTCCAGCTTGTGAGGTCTGGCATTCAATTTTTCTTCCATGCAAAAAACCTCCCAATATTTCCAACCTATAGCTGCCTACTGTTAAATATATTGGGAGGTTTTCAGGTTTATGAATGATTATCTGGCCGGTTCCCAGACACCGTCTGCATTTACATAATAGCCGTCCGGTGTCCACTCAGCCATATAAAGGGAGCCGTATGGACGTCCTGCGTCCTCCATGTAAACCCAGGTTTTTAATTCTTCACTATACGCCCAGGTCGGCTGCGGTGCATACGGATTTAAGTATACATAGCCTAAATCCGGAATCAGCTGCCACTCCGTCAGCATCTCTCCCGTTGTCGGATCCAGATAATACCATCTGCCGTCCTGCGGATCCAGATACCAGCCCGTCCGCATGCCTGTGTTTTCGTCCACATAGTACCATTTGCCTGCGCTGTAATCATAGACCCAGCCCGTCCGGATATATCCATCGGCTCCAAACGCCCACCATGCGCCCCGGAGCTGTTTCCACACAACCTGTTCAACCTGTCTGCCGGTCACCGGATCCAGAACCAGACTTCCGGACAGATACGTGCCGTTTGACAGGCGGTAGCGCCATCCGGCACTCTCTTTTACCCATGTGCTGGTACTTCTGTCGCGGCTGGAAGTGGCCGTTCCCTGCGGATTGCCTGGAGTAGACGGGGTCGGATTCGATGGATCCGGTTTCGTCGGATTGGACGGGGCAGACGATGCTTTCTTTGTCTGGACCGCGACCGCCTCGCTGGCTGCGGATGCCGTCGTATTGACACCCTCTTTGAGTCTCACATAGAACTTGTAAGTTGTTTCCGGTGTCAGCCCGGTAAATACCGGTGAATCCTGCCATTCTCCCTGATCCGCGCAGTATTCCAGTTCATATCCCGCCGGAATCGCAGTTCCATCCACAAATGCAGACGGTGCTTTCAGGGTCACGCTGGTGTCTGTCCACGCTGCTGCCTGGGGTGCTTTCGGGGTCTTTGTTCCTATTTTTTTGATCGTCAGGCGCACTGTAATCGGATCACTCATATAATTTACGTTACTGTCCGGAATCTTAATCCTACAGGAATACGTTCCCGCATTGGTCGGCGGTGTCATGCTGGAATAAACGGTTCCGTTCACACCTTCATAGTGAACCTCATACTGACCCTGAAACTGTTCCGAAAGATCATATTCACCTATCGTTGCCTGAATTCCATCCCCCACAGACTTCGGCGTTCCATCGTAATCAACCTCTTTATCCGTACCATTCAGTGTAACCTTATCTTTGTCCCCAAAATACACATGTGTCTCAACATCCTGCGCCGGCATCTTAAAGGAAGCGGTCCATTTGCCGCCGGATTCGGTAAATTTCGGCGGGTAAACAACTATAAGTAAACCACCGCTGTATGTTAAGCATGCATTCTTGTTCTGCATCCCCTTCATCCGCTCAACACCTGCATCTGTCAGGGTCGCCGTTACCAGCTCCCCGGCTTTTGCCTGAGTCTTGTCCAGCGTATAATAAGAACTGCTTTCCGGCTTCTGCGTAATTGAAAATACTGCATTCGGATCATCCTGAACCTCGATATCCACAACTACCATACCCGGTCCCTCTAAGTATACATAGAGAGTCGGGAGACCGGTTGCATCATCGCATTCAACACAATAATCACCGTTTTCCTTAAGGTCTGATCGGCTAGCTACTTGGTTCGGTGTAAATGAACCTTTCTTATAGATCGACATCGACTTTATATTAAATTCTTTAAACAGCTTGCCACTGATAATATTTGTTACTTTCAGAGAGCCAATATGTTCCCCTCCGCTCCACTCTCTGGTTTCAAAGGCTGCCGTTGTTCCCCATGTACCCCACTCCTGTCCTACGAACCAGGTATACTGGTATGCGTTCATATTTTCCGCATAGGAAACCTGTACAGAGGCATCTGAACACGGCATCGTAAAGCAATACACCGTCGGATTCTCCAGATTGCAAATTGTCGCATTCACCTTTGAACCATTTGCATCGGTAATTGTTACTTCGCTTACGACATCTCCTGAATCCAGACCCGTAAATGCAAGGTAAACTTTTTCTCCGGCTTTCCGTGGAAATGTAAATGTACCAGTTTCACTACCTGTCGTAGAAATCGGATTTATTCCATTTGTTGCATCTTCCAGAGATGCATAGGCTTTCACGACTGCATTCGGAGAGTTTATCGTATTCTCCCGTTCTACTGTAACTGTGTGTTCCGCCGTATCAACTGTCAGCTGGCATTCTGCCTGCTTGGAAGGATCCGCCGCGCTGGTGGCTGTGATCGTATAGGTTCCCGCTTCTGCCACATCCGCAGCAGTTACCAGTCCATCCTCTACCTTGACTGCCGGATTACTGCTTTTCCACACCACATCTCTGGACGCTCCGTTTACCACATCGACGGTCGCAGTGAGCCGGACGCTTCCTCTCGGGTAAATCGTCTCATTGGTCTTATCCAGCGTAATTCCGGTAACCGAAGGTGTCAGATCCAGCGTCAGATCCGGACGTAAAGTCTGGTTTTTCAGAATCGGGAAAGCATACTCGCCGGTTGAATCCATCGTCCAGGTAGAATCAAAATTCCAGCCCAGCTTTTTATAAAATTCCGGATCTTTCAGGTCTTCCGCCGTTGCGTCCGCTCCATATAGCTTGTCTGCCCCCATCGTATCTGGATCCGGGGTCAAAATCGTTCCATCTGATTTTCTCGCAACTGTGCCGGCAAAGCCGTAGTTATCCCGGCAGCTTCCCGTTGTTCCGCCAATCCGGTTGAGCGATCGCATCTCCGGGAAAATGCTGACACAAGAGGAAATCGAACCGTTGGCGGAAATGCCTGCCACGGATGCGCCAATGGGATTTTTGGGCAGAGCTTCGCCTGCCGCGTAGCTGTGGGAGATCTTTACTTTACTGTCATTTCCGCATCCTACCAGTCCGCCAATAGAATTTCCCGCTTCAACGTCCATATCCACAACTGCATAGCTGTTGTCAATTGTTGTACTTCCACCGGTCCAACCAACCAAACCACCTGCAAAGCCACTGCTGGCGGTTCCCTTGATTTCAGCATCTGCATAGCAGGACTTAATATTTACCGAATAATTATACTTCCCCCTTACATTTCCAATCAAACCACCTGCCGATTCAATCTTATTCGTTCCATCTGCAGTTTCGATTGTTCCACTGACGTAACAATTTTCTACCGTCAGAGAACCATATACATCACCAACCAGGATGCCGACTCTCGCCCCATCGCGGGAAGCTTTAACCACCGCATTTTCTATGGTCAGATTCTTAATTTCACAATTCGAAGAAATTGCTCGAAACAATCCCACATAAACTTCGCCGACCGCATTCAAGCCTCGAATCATATGTCCGCATCCATCAAATTCAGCTCCGGCATTAGGAATCGAAGTAAACTCGTGACCGCCCATATCAATATCGCACATCAGTTTCGCTTTCCAGTTTGAAATCTTCGTATTTCTAAAATACGCAAGCTCTGCCCCTGTACTAATTTGATAATAACCATGTTCGTCTTTGGTCGGTTCCACAGCCGTTATTCCATCCCACTGATCCTGCACCCATACCGCCTTAAATGCTACATTTCTATTTGGCATTGTATAATCTGCACCGCTGGCATATGTAGTACTTCCGTCACTCCAGCCTTTAAAATTCATGCCATATACCTTAAAGGTATTCTCCGGAAGCGTAATCACAGTTCCGGCTGCGGCATTTCCCAGGGTCGGCGCATCTCCCTGTGAATCCTGGCGTCCGGATGCAAAGGTAATTGCATACTTCGCCGCGATTGGAAGATTTATTTCGATTGTTTCTGTTGACGCGCCCTCAGAGGTATCGCTCAAAACAATCATTCCCGTGATACTTCCGTTTTGTCCCGGTTCTTTGCCATCCGTTGCTGGTGTTAGATGGAACCCTTCTTCAGCGGACCAGTCCGCATGAATTTTTTGATTTGTGATAACGTTCTGTACAACCTGCAAAATTTCATTCGCTGTTGTCTCATTTGTCACTGTCATCGCCTGCAGCGCTGCCCGTGCCGCTGTTTTGACATCCTCTAAGGTCTGCTCTGAAAATTCATAATTTCCACTCTTCGTCTCCTCGCTGTCACCATAGGTTGAACCATCTCCCGTTGCTTGAACTCCAAACGTATAGATTCCGCCCTCTGCAATCTGGGCGGTAAAATCGTAACCAGCTGTATCCGCCCCAAGTGTTACCGGACCCCCCAGTGCTGAACCATCCTTATAGAGCTGTACTTTATAACCCAATGCATTCGTAACCGGACGCCAGACGGCCTTTCCTTTTACTATCTCATCCCATTTGACATTCTCAGGTGCCGCAAGCCGAACAAGGTTTACCTCTTTTTTCAGCACAATCGAACCAATCGAACTTCCCTTGTAATGGACATATAAGGTTATTTCATTCGTATTGCCAAGATTCAGCGATTTAGCAAATTGAATCTTAATACTGCTAGTTCCATTTTCAGTATTCACTGCAAGAAGTGTAACTCCGTCATATGCCGTTCCATCTTCCTCGGATGAAAGTTTAAAATCCTCCAACCGTAAATCTTCATTTCCGGTATACGTAAGCGCAATCTCTCCATCTGCCATGGCGGTGTCCGCATCTGTTGTCTGGAAAGTTCCTGTCACCGTTTGTCCCGAAATCATGGAAACCGGGTTTGTTTCCATGGTGAAATCAAGAGCTTCTGGATCGGCATCCGAAATCGTAACTTTTTTCTTAACCGTAAGATATCCAGTCTTTTTGATCGTTACGTCATAGTCTCCATTGGCAAGATCAATGCAAAAGGTTCCTTCTGAATCCGTTTTCACCTTTTTCTCGCTGCTGCCCTTCTTAAAAGTAATCTCCGCGTCTGCGATTCCGGTTTCTCCAGACTTTACTGAGCCTGTTTTTATCTCGGTTGCCTCAAGATACTCTGGTATGTCTGTGCCGGAGAATATAATTACTTCTTTATTATCTCTTTGCATCTTTAGCGTCGGAAGCTGATTAGCGGCAAATTCCCAGTTTTCCGCATCACTTCCCCAGCCAATCGTGTTTTTCCAGAAATTGGTTGTTAAAAGGTCTGGTTTGAAAACACTCTCGCTACGATGCAACTCTGGCCATTTTCTATCTTTATCATTCTCTTTATCAAGAAGGGTTTCACCACATTTAACCCTCATACCCTGATAGGCGAAATTTCGTCCACCAACTACATGAACTTGATAATCACCGAAATAGCCAAAAATTCTATCTACATAGTATTGCGAACTGTTTGTGGAAATCTCTTCTTGCAATGCTGCGCTCTTATTAATTGTAACTGTTTTTCCTTGTCCACCAACTAATCCACCTGCACCGCGACCTGAATTTGTCGAAACACTTCCCATTGCAATACAGTTCATAATATTCAACTGCGTGCCATTTTTCACTTTAACCGAACCAACCAAGCCTCCAGCTAAAGACTCCCTATTATTATTATCTTTGTTTTCAATCTCTGCATTAACAATACAATTTTGAATTTCCAGCGTCCCCGACTGAACCTGTCCAATTAATCCACCTGCGGCACAATTTCCTGTAGTAGCAAGACTGCCACTGATATAACAATTTTCAATCTGCGAATCAGCACCTACAGTTCTCGCAATCGCTCCTACATGCTTTCCATCTCCCGTAATGGTCACATTGGACAAAATCAAATTTTTAACAGTTCCCGCCAAAACATTAAACAACGGCTGCGAAATTCCACTCAGCTCATATCCATTACCATCTAAACCAGCCGTTAGTGTTCTTGACTCCCACGACTCACCGCTTAGATCGATATCAGCCCCCAATCTAATATATTTACTTACACCAGAGGATTGATTTCCATTATATTGATTCTTTTGGTTTTCACCCATAACAGTAAACCACTGTTTTACATTACAAATCACATAGGGATACTCTTTCGTACCTTTTCCCGTGATTCCTTCATCTGCATACAACGCAATCCCCGCGTCTCCCACCTGCACATGGATCTCCGGCAAAGCAGTGTCTTCCGGTATCTCTTCGCTTTCCGGAATCACCGGAATATAGGTATAGATCGCCCCATTGTATTCTTCATTGGCTTTATCGTAGCCCTCCCAGGTCTTTTCTTCAGTTTCTTCTGGTTCACCGTCCTCATCGAAGCGGTCAAAATAGTCCTCCGGTGCCAGTCCGCCCCGAAATTCAGAATAGTCGCTGTTTTCTGCATCCAGTTTCCACGTGATACCCGACAAAGTCCGCTCGGTGGTTTCTTCTCCCATCGTCTCACGCACGGTAAGAGTCTCCGGGAACTGGATATCGGATTCTTTGCTTCCAAGCGGGAGAATCTGATCGGTGATCGATTCTTCCAACGGTACAAATTCCAGCGTTGTTTTCACCTGCTCTTCTTCCAGGACCGTGATCTGGATCACCGGAAGTTCGTCCTCATCTACCTCATAATTGCTGCTTTTCAGCTCTGCACGGAACAGGTAGATGCCCGGATTTTCCCCATCATAACGGGATGCCTGGCTCTCTTCTTCATCCAGAACCCAGCGCACCCTTACTTTTCGCCAGAAACCTTCCTTTTCGTCAATCTCTTCCTCGGTTTTCTCATCCGTCTTGACATCTTCCTTCGATTCATCCGTTTTTCCATTCGAAGAATCGGCATCTTCATTCAAATCTGCATTTCCACCCGAAGAACCGGAATCTGTCTTACCGGAATCGTCTTTCTCATCGGATTCACCGTTCCCCGGATTTGCATTTTCATCCTGAGAGTCCCCATTTTCCGCCGAATTTCCATCTTTCCCAGAATCTCCCTGTTCACCTGAACCGGATTCCGCTTTCTCTAAGCCCTCTCCACCTTCGCTTTTGTCTTTGCTATTCTCTCCGGCATCTTTTCCTTCGGTATCTTTTCCTTCGGTATCTTCTTTTTCTCCATTCTCTTCACTGTCCGTCTTTTCCAGCACGGCATCATCATTTGTGCGGTTGGCAAACGCTGCTACATTCTCATCGCTCCCTGCGTCAGGCACATCTTCGGTTTGCCCCCCCCCCCCCGCTGACAAAAACGTCTATGCTGTCCGGCATCTCCAGATCCTGATACCGGGTGCCATAGGGAACTTTCTGATACAGAACCTGTTCCGATAAACTCTCGATCTCCCGGATCTGATAAAAATTCGTGTTCGCATAAACTCTAGGCACAGAGCCATATGAACTGCACGTTATCACTACCACCATTCCTGCTGCCAGGATTCTTCTTTTTCTCCTTCTCATACGCTTTTTCCTCTCATTCTCGAAATGTTGATTATCCGTCATAAAGTGTGTATACACAAATGAGTCGTCACTATATTTATATTATAATAATCAACTCTCACAAATTCAAGACAGAATCTGTTCTTTTAAGCGCATAAAGAAAAACGAGACGACCGAAGTCGTCTCGTAAAAGTCTAACTTTGAGGGGGCACCTCATTCTCTTGACTTCTTTTTTTATTTCCCTTCTTTATATCATTGTTTTCCCAGGTTCTCCGGGGTTCTGCACCATGTCAGGAGCATTCCTTTTAAAAATTCCAGTTCCTGCGTGTGGTCTTCCTTGTGATCGTCCGCCCACACAATTCCCTGTGCATAGCGCTCAGCCACCGCCAGCATCGCAATCGCAACGCTTGTAAATAACTGCTGCTCCGGGATATCGGTCCGGATGCTTTTATCGCTCCTCGCCTGCTCATAGAACTTATGATACAGCGCTCCTGCCGGCTTCAAAACATCCAGATGTTCAGCCAGCGCTTCCCCCTTGACTTTCTCCCGGGAGATAAAGTTTTTATAGTTATTACTGAACCGGAGTATTTCCGGGCGTTCCCGGTAAATCCGGATGATCTGGTCCGTATAAAACTCAATGTACTGATACGCCGTGAATGATTCAAATATCTCCGGTCCCTTTTCTTCCAGAATCTTCTTCCAGAGATCGCCCCAGATTTTTCCGCTGATCGCTATCACAAGCTTGACCTTCGTCTGATAATAGTTATATAGGGTCGCAACGCCCACTTCCGCAGCGTCCGCCACTCTTTGTAAGCTGACATTCTCGATCCCATATTGCGAAAACAGCCTGAATCCAGCTTCCATCAGCTGTTCTTTCCGGCGCATCGCCTCTTTTTCATCCCGCTCTATATTTCTTGGCATTTCGTCCTCCGCGCCTTTTACTGACGTCTCTTGGATTTTTACAGGTATTCAAACATTTCTTTGGCATCTTCCTTGCGGATGGTCTCCTGTACGCTTGTAATGCGGACCTTCACCGATTTATTGCCGAAGGCAATTTCAATCACATCCCCAACCTTGACCTCCGCGCTGGCTCTTGCCACTTTATCATTCAGCATCACTCGTCCGCTGTCACACGCTTCATTGGCTACGGTTCTTCTCTTGATGATGCGGGACACTTTCAAATACTTATCTAGCCTCATATTTTTCCTTTCCATAGCCCCTTGCAGGGCACTTTCATCCTGGCGGAATCCCTTCGCTCCTATAATACTAAAGCCCTCCATGATATTTTATCACGAAGGGCTGTCTGTCACACATATATGTCTGAGATAATTATGCGTTTACCATATCCTTTAATGCTTTACCAGCTTTGAACTTCGGAGTCTTGGAAGCTGCGATCGGCATGGTCTCGCCGGTCTTCGGGTTTCTTCCCTCTCTAGCTGCTCTCTCAGCTACCTCAAAAGTACCAAAGCCAACCAGCTGAATCTTTCCGCCCTTAACCAGTTCCTCGGATACTGCATCTGTGAAAGCCTTGATTGCCTTCTCTGCGTCTTTCTTGGAAAGCTCTGCTTTCTCAGCTACAACTGCGATTAATTCTGTCTTGTTCATCGTATATTCCTCCTAGCTTATATCTTTGCACATGAATCCTCTTAGTTTTCTTCGTACATGCCCGCAAATCTTACTTTACATTTATATACATTTCTCCTTGCTTTGTCAAGGTTTTTTGCACTTTTCCTCACATTCCGAACCGACAATCGTTACGACTCGCAAATAGGAATTTTCTAAACTGAAAATTCCGTACGATGCCGTTTAGGCAGCAGATTTTTCCGATTTTAAATGCGAAGCATCGCCAAAATCATAGTTTGAAGCACACGCAAGCACTTCACACTGTGATTTTTTGGTGAAAACCCGTGTAGTATCTGTGAAATCCCTTGTGCTTTTATATCATTTCCGATATACCTCCATCTTATTCAGCATACTTCTCTTTTCCGATCATGTTTTCTATCGTTTTTGCATGCTTTTCTCCGTCTTTCAGAATATTGTTTTTACAGGCTTTCGTCAACCTTTTCGTTACAGTTACACTGTCTTCTTTACTTGCCTGAATCCCATTCTTATGGTAAGATCAAATAATGTATATCCGGCCTATTACGGCAAACATATAGAAAGGCTGAAAATTATTATGAAAAAGCAAAAACTATCTTCCCTTCTGCCTATCGCTGTATTTCTGATCTTTTATCTGGGGCTAGGAATCTGGTCAGAATATATCATGAAGATCCCGATGGGCTTTTACAACATTCCGATTGTTGTCGCATTTATGCTTGCGATCCTGACGGCCTGTTTCCAGAACCGTTCTCTTTCCTTTGACCGGAAACTGGAGCTGATGGGGCAAGGCATCGGAGATAAGAACATCATCACCATGCTTCTCATCTTCCTGACAGCCGGAACCTTTGTCGGTGTCGTAGGACGAAGCAGTGCTGAAAGCGTTGCTTATCTGATGCTGTCTCTTATCCCGGCCCGTTTTTCCGTTGCTGTTCTCTTTGTGGTAGCGTGCTTTGTCTCTACCTCCATGGGAACCTCCGTTGGAACCATCACCCTGATCGTTCCGATTGCCGCTGCCGTATCTGAGACCTCTGGTTTCTCTCTGGCCCTTTGCGTCGCATCTGTCATCGGCGGTGCCATGTTTGGAGATAATCTCTCTTTCATCTCCGATACAACCATCGCAGCCTGCAACGGTCAGGGATGTGCTATGAAGGATAAATTCCGTGAGAACTTCGGCATCGCACTTCCGGCTGCCATCGCTTCCCTGGCACTTATCCTGGTCGTTTCCTTCCATCAGGATCCGGGAGCTGCCATCATAAAACCATACAACCTGATTCAGCTGATCCCCTATCTTCTGGTATTAGCAGGCGGCATTGCCGGTATTCAGGTATTTGTCGTTCTGTTAGTCGGAATCGTATCCGGTGCCATCATTATGCTGGGCTCCGGCCAGACTACTCCCTGGGAAATGCTTACCAACATGGGTTCCGGCACTTCCGGCATGTTTGAGACCAGTATGGTTGCCATCTTAGTTGCAGCTATGTGCGCACTGATCCGTGAAAACGGTGGCTTCGATGTTCTTCTTAACGTTATTCATCGCATCTTCCGCGGAAAACGCGGCGGTCAGTTTGGTGTCGGCCTTTTAGTTACCCTGCTGGATATCGCAACTGCCAATAACACAGTAGCTATCGTTATGGCCAACCCTATTGCAAAGGAAATTTCTGAAGATTATGGCATCAGTGCCAGAAAGACAGCCTCCCTTCTGGATACCTTTTCCTGTATCTCCCAGGGAATCCTGCCTTACGGTGCTCAGATGCTGGTAGCATTATCGGCGGTTCATGAGCTGGGCTATGAACTGTCTGCCTTTGAGGTCATGCCGCTTCTGTTCTATCCAAGCATGCTGTTTATCAGTTCTTTAATCTGTATCTTTCTGCTTCCAGAGCGCGGAGACCGTGTCAAAGCAAAAAAATAACAGCGGAACCCTTTCCACTGCACACATAAAAAGCTAAACATAAGAAGAGCTGTCCGACTTTCTCGTCATCAGACAGCTCTTTTATGAAATATCTCGAAGTTTCACTATATAACCTCTCTTTCTTAATTTTAACAAAAAAGGGGCGTGTTCACAATTTATTTACTCATGCGTTTGTCGTGCGCCTTGCTGTGTTTTTTCTGTGAAAAATCATGGAGTATCTGTGAACTTCCTTGCGCTTTCGTCTGTTTTTCGATATATCTGTTATATCGAATACCAGTTTTTATCAAATACAGGACTATCAAAAACAGGATCGATGGACAACCGCCCAGGAGTTTTATCTCTCTTTACGTTTTCCATCGATCCCGTCTTCTTTTTTCTCTCACCGCCTGTTTCCAGGCAGATTTATCTCATTTATCTTTTTTATCCTTCCATCTGACGTCCCAGAAATCCGGCTGCCGTCGCCGCCAGCTTCATCTCCGCCCCTCCAAGCGCCTGCTTTGCCTCCCGGCTGAGGAGAATCACCGCCCCGATCGCATCGCCCTCGCTCAAAATCGGCACAATCACCTCGGCGCTGCTCTCCTCCATCTCATCCGAGGTAATCGGGATAAATGCTTTTTCTCCCCGCGCCGCACAGATATTCTGACGTTCGGAGACTGCCAGCTCCAGCGCCCGGCTGATCGTCTTCTGGTAATATTCCTTCTTTGGTCCCCCGGATACCGCGATGATCTGATCCCGGTCCGCGATGCAGACCATCAGCCCCGTGGACTGCGCCATCGCCTCCGCGTACTGCACGGCAAATGCCGCCAGCTCCACCATCGGTGAATATTTTTTCAATATGATTTCGCCCTCGCGGTCCGTGAATATCTCAAGCGGCGTCCCTTCCCGAAGGCGCAGCGTCCGGCGTATCTCTTTCGGGATGACAACGCGACCCAGATCATCGATTCTTCTCACAATTCCTGTAGCTTTCATGATTCTTCCTCCTGCATACCACGTTTGCCATATCGTGTGTCTTATGGGTAGTATGTGGAAATGCAGGCGGATTATACATCTGAAATGGTTCGTCCCAATTTTAGGACTGAAAATTTTTATATTTTTTATTCCTGCCGTTTCTTCGGATTCGGATTGATCGCCACACCGCGGTTGATGTCGCCCTGTAAATTCTTGCCGAACTGGTAATCATTACCCGGAAGAATCACGTTGAGCAGAACGCCCGCAATCGCTGCGATCGCAAGACCTGTCAGAGTAACCGAAGTTCCTGCCGCCTCAAAGGTCAGACCGTCGGAGAATCCCAGCCCGCAGACCAGAATTACCGCAGCGATTACCAGATTCCGGGATTTGGTTAAATCCACCTGGTTTTCGACCACGTTGCGGACACCGATCGCGGAGATCATACCGTATAGCATGAAACTAACGCCGCCGATGATAGCAGACGGCATCGAACCGATGACCTCTGCCATCTTCGGAATAAAGCTCAGAATCACAGCAAAGACAGCTGCAATCCGGATGACACGCGGGTCATGAACACGGCTTAATTCCAGAACGCCCGTATTTTCACCGTAAGTCGTATTGGCAGGACCGCCAACGAGTGCCGACAGAGATGTTGCGATACCATCGCCGACCAGCGTCCGGTGCAGTCCCGGATCCGCAAGGAAATTTTCTCCGACCGTCGCGGAGATCGCCGACATATCGCCGATATGTTCCATCATCGTCGCAAGCGCGATCGGCGCCATTACCATGACCGCCGTCGGGTCAAATTTGCACAGCTGGAACGGAGGAAGTCCGACCCAGGAAGCCGTCGCTACCTCTGAGAAATTCAGGATCGCACTTCCGTCCGGGTTTGTCATTCCCATCATCTGGAAAACTGCCGCCGCTGCATAGGAGATCACAACGCCCATCAGAATCGGAATGATCTTGAACATTCCCTTGCCCCAGATATTAAAAATGATGATGGTTCCCAGCGCAATCAACGCAATCAGCCAGTTTGTCGATGCGTTGGCAATTGCGGACGGCGCCAGCGAAAGACCGATACATATGATGATCGGACCTGTCACAACCGGCGGCAGATAGTGCATGACACGCTCCACGCCTGCCAGCTTGATGATCAGCGCCAGAATCAGGTACAGCGCACCAGCTACCACGATACCGCCGCAGGCATATGGCAATTTCTCACCCATCGTCATATCTGCAAAAATACCGCTGTCCAAGTTTGCCACCGTCGCAAATCCACCGAGGAATGCGAACGAGGAACCGAGGAACGCCGGGACCTTTAACTTAGAGCAGGCATGGAAAAACAGTGTTCCCAGACCCGCACACATCAGCGTTACCTGAATCGAAAGTCCCTCTCCCTCAAAATAGGTATTGACCAGAATCGGCACCAGGATCGTTGCGCCGAACATCGCGAACATATGCTGCAAACCTAAAAGCAGCATCTTCGGCAGACCCAGTGTTCTGGCGTCTTTAATGACCATGTTGTTTTCATTCATTTTAAATAGATACCTCCAACAATTCCCTTCATTTTGTAATGTATATAATTTTCATTCTCCAGAATATCCTTTTTGACTTCATTCGTCAACCTTTCTGCTGCGCTTGCTTCGATTTTCTATGAAACAAAAAAAGAGCTGTCCGACTTTCTCGTCATCAGACAGCTCTTTTATGAAATATCCCGAAGTTTCACTATATAACCTCTCTTTCTTTTATATTTTGTTTTAAATGTGCTATGGACCTCTTCCTTTCATATGAATCTCCTCCTTTGATTACATGTATCTATGTAAACTCTTTTAGAGATTGTATGATGATGGATTCCATCGATACCGATTTTTATCTTTTTATTTATTGGATAAATTCGGTTTTTAAAACCATGATCATGTTTTTTAGTAACTAACTATCCCATTGGACCGTCCTCCTTGTTCCTTATTTCGTCCTAGAAACTATGGTAACCGTTTGTTGGGGTTATCTCTGTTTCTTTTGATGGTTTTATTTTACTAGATAATTTCTGTTTTGTCAAGTATTATTTCTAATTATTTTCCATATTATTCTTTATTTATCTGATTATATTTTTGTAATTGTTGTGTAATTCAGTTTTATTCATTCTGTTTCTAATCATTATTTCACTTTATTGTCATGCTTTCTTATAAAGAAAGTCCCATAAGCAAAAAATGTGCCTTGGCGCATCCCACGGAGCATTTTTTGTCATAGGTCGAAGCCTCCTATGACAAAAAAAGAACCACCCCAAAAGAGTATACAGATACTGCACTACCCCTTCTGGAAATGGTTCTATTTTCTTCTATCTTCCCTAGTGGAACTGGAACACGATTCCAATCACAGCCGCCGCCACGATGTAGAAGATCGGGTGCTTTTTCCATTTGACTAAGCCGTACCAGATCGCAAGCGCCAGTACGATCGCCTTCCAGTTGATGATGGAAAACAGCTTGGAAAGCACCAGGCTGCCATCCTCGCCGACATGGAGGAACGCTATCTTTGCCACGCCGATACCGGCTGCCGCAATCAGGGCGGTAGATGCCGCGCGAAGTCCATAGAGCGCATTCTGTACGATCGCGGATGATTTAAATTTATCGAGAATCTTCGAGATAATCACAATGATGATGACCGACGGAAGCACCAGTGAGAGTGGCGCTGCCAGTCCGCCGAGAATCCCCTTAATATGGAAGCCGACGTAGGTCGCCATATTGACTCCCATCGGTCCCGGTGTGGACTCGGAGACAGCGATCATGTTGGAAATATCATTAAAGGTATACCATCCCGTCTCCTTGGAAATATTGTAAAGGAACGGGAGGGTCGCCAGTCCGCCTCCAATCGCAAACAGTCCGCAGCAGAAGAAGCGGAAGCATAATTCAAGTATCAGCATCATTTCTTCTCCCCCTTTCCGCCCTTCAGTACAATCCCGATCGCACCCGCCACGACAACAAGAAGCGCCGGGGAAACCGATGTAAACAGTGACAGTACAAACACAACCGCCGCAATCGCGATCGCGCCTTTATCAACCAGCGATTTCTTTGCCAGTTTGACAACCGCACTGCCGATCAGCACACAGACGCAGGCGCGGATGCCTGCAAAGGCGCTGCTCACAAAGCTAAGTTCAATAAAGTTCGAGATAAACGCCGCGATAATCATAATGATGACAAGCGACGGTGCAATGACTCCCAGTGTCGCCGCAATTGCCCCCGGAATCCCCCGATTTTTATAACCGACAAACGTCGCCGTGTTGACCGCGATGATACCCGGTGTACACTGACCAATCGCGTAGTAATCCATCAATTCTTCATCCGTCGCCCAATGGCGTCCATTGACTACCTCTTTCTGCAGCATCGGCAGCATCGCATATCCGCCGCCGAAGGTAAACCCTCCAATTCTGGCAAACGTCAGAAACATATCCAGCAGTTCTTTCATTTCTGCCCACTCCCTTCCGTATTATTGCTACACTTTTATTTCTCTGGAATTTCCAGTATATACCTGCTTATGTATCATACCAGAATTCAAGGAGCCTGAAAAATACCATTCGAATATAGAATATATATCGAAAAAATATAGTTCGCCTGTTATTCTATCGGATTTTGTTATATAATATATCTGCCGTATACACAGTTTTACAACGAATCCGAACAGGAAGGAGCATTTATGGAACTTCGCCAGTTATCCTACTTCACCACCATCGTCAACGAGGGAAATATTTCCCAGGCAGCCAAAAAACTGAATATCTCACAACCGCCGCTCAGCCACCAGATGAAGCTTCTGGAGGCAGAACTGGGTGTGACGCTGTTTGAGCGCGGTTCCCGCCGCATCCGACTGACACCTGCTGGAAAGACGTTCTATGACCGGGCGCTTGCGATCCTCGATCTGAGCCAGGCTGCCCGCACGGAGCTGACTGCACAGAAACAGGAGATTCAGGGCGTTGTGCGCCTTGGCATCATCTCCTCCGCCGTCGAATTTGTGACCCGGCATTATCTTGCCCCATTCCGGCGATCCTATCCCAAAGCCCTGTTTGAACTCCATGAGTCCAATTCCTACCACCTGCTCGATCTGCTTCACTCCAACCAGATCGACCTCGCCGTGATCCGGACGCCATTTGCCAAAGCCGGGCTGGAGATGCAGACACTGCCGCCGGAGGCGTTTCTGGCGATCGGGCGCGAAATGATCTGGAGCCATTACCAGGAATGCCCGAATGCCCTCCTGACTGATATTCCTGCATCCGAACCACAAAAAAGCCATACACCCGCGTCTCTCCCTCTCTCCGCCCTCACCCGCGCGCCGCTCATCCTTTACCGCCGCTGGCAGCCGCTGATTCTGGGATATTTTGAAGAACAGGCGCTGGAACCGAACATCGTCTGCATTGCCGACGATGCCAGAACCGCCCTTTTATGGGCGTCCGAAGGGCTGGGCATCGCGCTCGCGCCTGAATCTGCCCTCTGTTTAAATTCCGATCCCGCCCTGATCCGCCGGATCATCACCCAGCCGCAGATCCATTCAAGTATCTGTCTGGTCAAACGGAAAGAACGGAGTTTATCGCTGGTGGGGGATGCGTTTTTCCAAAGTTTCCATGCCACCGCTATTTCATAAATATGAATTTTATCCTATAAATTCAATTGACTTTACACTTTTTTCATTGGCATATTTACACAAAATCCGATATAATAAAATCAGGATACTTATTTACCATGAATTTCAGGAAGGGGGCAGAAGACGGTGCGCTTCTGCATGGACATATATGAGCGAAAATTTAACCAAACGAAAACAGCAGGCGCTGGAAACGCGGAAACGCATCCTGACCTGTGCGCTTGATCTCTTTGAAACAAAGGGATTTGAGGATGTCACCATCCAGGATATTGCGGATGCGGCTCAGACCTCGGTCGGCTCCATCTACCGCTATTTTAAAAATAAAGAAGAGATGGCGGCGCAGAATGCGGAACCGTTGGACGATCTCTACGTCAACTTCTATGAGCAGCTGAGTACCCATGCAAAATACAGGGATCTGTCCGCCATGGACAAGCTTGCCCGCTTTTATTTCTTCGTCCAGAAAGCCGTTTCCAGCTACAGCAACCTGCGGAGCCTCTATATCTACAACCTCCGGAATCAGCAGGAGGAATCCACCCTGACGGATGGAAGCCGCGCTCTCTACCAGATTTATCATTCCCTGTTTGAAGCCTGCCAGAAGGAAGATTCCATCCGGGCAGATTTAGACGAATATGATTTCTATGATCTGATGCTCCAGTCGAGCCGCGGAATGCTTCTGGACTGGCTGCTGCGGCGCAGACAGTTTGATATCGATACCCAGGCATTAAAATGGTGGGAAATCATCTTTTCATATATTAGAAAACCGATTTAATTTCGTGAAATTTCTTTTTAGATACCGGAATGGAACTGCTGGGCATTCATCACAATTCCATTCCGGTGTTTTGTCTATAAACTATCGTTCAGACTTCTGTACATCCTGTATTCTGTCTATATTGATTCATATATTACATTTTCTTTCAACTATTTCTGTTATAATAAATGAAATTAGCAAATTATCAGATTAATTATTGACTTTTGCTCTGAACCTGTGGTATTTTTTTAGTGAACATATTCAGTGAGTGCATTCATCTAAAAATTGTTTTACAAAATTGAACACACAGGAGGTAGGTACATGTCGGATAAATGGATTAAAATTCTATGCGGAAAATTATATACCGGACTGGAAGCTCGTTTTCTTGAACACGCAGAAATTCTGGTCCACGGCCAATACATTGAAGAAGTCGGCAGCAACCTCCCATGTCCGGAGGGAACTGAAATCTTGGATTTAAGCCACCTGACCGTGACTCCCGGCATGATCGACGCTCATATGCACCCGGAATTTTTCAACTGGCGCGATGTCTACAGCGATACCATCTACAACTCCGACGGTTACCGCACACTCGCCACCTATTGCACCGCCGAACGTGCCCTGCACGGCGGTTTCACAACTATCCGCTCAATGGGATGGTTCCGGGAATCCTATGAACTCGACGTCAAACGGGCAATCAACGAGGGATATCTCCCTGGCGCCCGCCTGGTTGTTGCCCCGCATCTTCTCGGTACAACCGGAAGCCATGCGGACATGACGCAGACCGTCCGGAGCAACCCGGTTCTCTGCGATTTCATGGAACACCAGTATTCCGGGCTTGGAAATGGACCGGATTTCTTCACGGCAGCGGTCCGGCGGGAGAAAAAGCTCGGCGCCGATTTTATCAAAATCATGGCAACCGGCGGATTTGCCACTCCGTATGATGATCCGGACGACATCCAGTTAAATGATGCGGAATTTAAAGCGATTTTCGATACCGCCAGAGAACTCCGAATTCCGGTCACGGCTCACGCCTACGGACCGCGCCTCATGAAAAAACTGATGGGCTTCGGTATCACGGGAATCGAGCACGGCTCCCTCATGGATGAAGAATCCGCCGAAATGTTTGAACAGACCGGAACCTATCTGGTTCCTACCTTCAGCCCGTTCCATGAAGCGATTTATCCGGATCCGAAAAAAATGGCACAGAAGTCCCCGGAATTTCAGCGCAAGCTGGGAATTTATCAGGAACGGATGCAGAAAGGTCGGAAAATCATCGTGGACAGCCACATCAAGCTGGGCTACGGCACCGATTTCGTCGCTGCCTACCAGAATTATGAAAGCGGCATGGAATTCCGCTGCATGATGGAGAGCGGCATGGATGCTTTCCGTATCTTACAGGCTGCCACGAAAAATAACGCAGAAATCTGTGAAATTGACTCCATCACCGGCACTATCGAAAAAGGCAAATACGCCGATATCGCCGGATGGAAGCGGGATCTTCTCACCGACAAGGATGCCTTGCGCGACTGCTCCTTTGTCATGAAAGAGGGCACCGTCTATGAAGCGAAAAGTTATCTGAATGTAGAATAAATAAAACGCATTCTGAACCATTACAGCAAGGAGGAAATGACTATGACATTTATGGAACTTAAAACTGCCCCTCACCTGTTGATTTTCGTTATTGTTTATTTTGGTGTTATGATTGGAATCGGCGCCTGGGCATCAAAAAAAATAAAAAGCAGTGAAGACTATGCACTCGCCGGTCGAAGCTTAGGTCCGTTCGTCTTAATGGGAACACTGCTCGCGACTTCCGTCGGAAGCGGAACCATCACCGGCGGCGGCAACTCGCTCGCTTACAACTACGGCTACTGGGCTGGTATCCAGTGGGTTATCCCGTTCATCGTTTTCTGTATCATCTATATGTGTGTATACAAGCAGATTCGAAAGAGCAATTGTTTTACCGTACCGCAGATTCTCCAGCAGAAATACGGCGCTGAGACCCGGATCCTAGGTTCTGTCATCAACCTCTTCGGTATGGCTGGTATCATTGCTTCACAGTACAAAGGATTTGGATACGTTTTAAATATTACAACCGGTATTGATCCGAAAACCTCTACCGTGATCGCAACTATTATCATTATTATCCTCTCTGTTACCGGCGGTCTTTTCTCCGTTGCATGGACAGATGCAGTCAGCGCATTCCTAATCGTTGCCTGTTGTATCGTCGGTGTTCCGTTTGTCCTCAAAGCCGGAGGCGGCTGGGAGTCCATCACCGCCACCGCAGCTGCAATCGACCCGAATAAGCTTTCCTTCTTCGGCGGACGCAACATCATCATCTGGATCGGTTCTTTCCTGCCGCTTATCCTTCTTGAGACCGGCGACCAGAACTTCTATACCCGTCTGACCGCTGCCAAGACTGATAAGACAGCCAGAAACGCCATCATCGGATGGGGCGTTATGGCGCTCATCGTTATGCCGTGCGTCGGCATCATCGCCTTCACCGGAAGCGTTTTATTTGGTACCAACATTGACGCAGGTATGTCCTTCCTGTCTACCACGACGATTATTCCGGCATTCATCGGCGGCATGCTGTTAGCAGCTTCCACCGCATTCATCATCACAACCGGTACTTCTTACCTGCTGACCTGTGGAACCAGTGTTACGTATGACTTCTACAAACAGTATATCAATAAAACTCCGGACGACTCCCAGACACTCTGGGTAAACCGGATCGGTACTGCTTTAATCGGTATCATCGCCCTGATTATTTTAAACTTCTTCCCGACAATTCTGGCGCTTCAGAACTGGTCCTACACCATGATCGGCGCCAGCATCACACCAGCAGTCCTCGGCTCCATGTTCTCTAAGAAAGTAACCCGTCCGGCTGGCTTCCTGTCCATGCTTTGCGGCGCGATTGCAACACTTACCTGGGAACTCCTCGGATGCCCGGGCGGATATCAGAGTGCTCTGATTGCAGCTCCTATCTCTATCCTGGTACTCGTTATCGTATCTGCCTGCACACAGAAAACACTGGCAGGCGAAGCTGCATAAATAATACTCATTGTGTTTAACCGGCAGTCCCGGCGCGACTGCAATTTTCCACCGCGTTTGGAACTGCCGTTTCCATTAAGAAAGAAGGGATTTCATGGCTTTTTATCTGAAAAATGCACACGTGCTGGATGTAGAAAAAGGAACCTTTTTCTCAGCTGATGTTAAAATTGAAAACAAAAAAATCGTTTCACTGGACGAAAAAGCCCCGGACGGAGCGGACGCGGTCGACTGTACCGGCAAATATCTGACTCCTGGCGTCATGGACGCCCATGTCCACCTTGTCTGGGATGGTACTTCCCCGGATCCGATGGGGGATACCATCAAAGACGGCAACTATGTCTGCTTTGCAAAGGGTGTCCGCGGCGCAATGGATTCCCTGAAAGCGGGTGTTACCACCGTCCGAGATGTCGGCTCCCACGATGACGCCTCCATTCCGCTGGCAAGCGCGATCAACCGTGGAATTATCCAGGGCGCCAATATTCTCCCTGCCGGAAGCGCCATCCAGGGTTCCTACGGACACTGCCCGATGATTGGTTTTATCGCAAATACGGAGGCACAGCTGATCGATCGCATCAAGCGCTTAAAGGGCTATGATATCGAAATGTCAATCCCGCCGATCCACTGGGCAAAAATCATGGCGAGCGGCGGAGCTGCCGGTCTGGAAGATGTCGGTCCGTGTATGTATTCGCCGAAAGAACTGGAAACACTGGTGTATGAGGCGCACCGCCTGAATATGAAGGTAGCCGCCCATGCGCTCTCCTATGACGCCATCTCCAAATGCGTGGACGCTGGCATCGATACGATCGAGCACGGCGCTGAAATGACCGAAGAAATCCTTCTAAAAATGAAGGAACAGGGACAGTGCTGGGTACCGACGGTAGCCGTTTACAAGAGTCTTGTAGAGAGCGAGGGCATCATCGCTGATGTGATTGTAGAAAAAGCAAAGGTAGTCGCTGAAAACCAGCGGAAATCCTTTAAAAAGGCAATGGAAATCGGTGTGAAAATCATTCTCGGAAGTGACGCCGGCTCTGCCAACTTTGGTCCGCACCCGTCCGCCTACCTGGAAATGTTTACCATGCACGAATACGGCATGCCAAACGCAGATGTCATCCGGTGTGCGACCATCGCAGCTGCCAACGAACTCGGCATCGGCACACAGCGCGGCTCGATCGAGGCTGGCAAACTGGCGGATATCCTGATTCTGGATGCTAACCCGCTCGATGACCTGCACGCGTTTACCGACCATCTGTGCAGTGTCTACAAAGAGGGTGTTCTTATTTGACATTTATCCAATTCCTATAGCGGATAACTGCGTGCGTATTTCGTTCCCCCTAATACGCGCGCAGTTTTTTTCATTTTAGCGAAAAATCGCCTCGTTTATTTATCGTATATTGAATATTTTTTTATACATTACCGCATTCCGTTTAATTTTTCCAGTAAATTACTTTCAATATCGTTTTTTAATATAAATTACACAAAATTTTTAATATATAACACAAATGGCAGATTTTTCAGTTGACATATCGAAAAACCGCACGTATAATTGGCATCAATTCAGGAAAAGCAGAATAAACATAACAGAAAATAATTGCAAGGGCGCATCTCTTTTACGATGAATGCGTCCTTGTTTTTATTTATATGGCAACTGATCACGTGCCGGCTTACCGCGGGCACAGCTGAAAAAGAGGAGGAACCATTATGAAAAAAAGGTGATAACAGCAACGGCAATGATGGCTTTAGCAGCTATGGCAATGGCAGGATGCGGACAGTCTTCTGCTCCGGCAGAAACAACCGCAGCTGCTACCGATGCCCCAGCGGAAGATACGACCGCTTCCTCCGATGAAACGAAAGAAACCAGCGCTGGCGCCAAGGACGCGCTGAAAGGCGTAAAGCTTAAATTCGGTACCACCGCACTGTTCGCGCCGTTTACTTACTACGACACAGACGGAACCACATTGATTGGGTTTGATATCGATATGATGAACGCCCTGAAAGATTATCTGGGATTTGAGCTGGACGGTGATATCCAGGTTATGGATTATTCCGCACTGACTGCCTCCCTGGCAGAGGGAAAGCTGGATATAGGCATGGCTGCCCTGTGTGCAACCGACCAGAGAAAAGAGGTCATGAACTTCTCCAAGACATATTATGACGCAGGTCAGGTTGTCATGGTCAATACCGAAAGCAGTCCGAAAGAGATTACCGGCGAAGAAGCACTCCGAAGCGGTGACTACAAGGTAGCAGTTGAAAAAGGAACTGCCTCCCACATGTACGCACAGGCAAATTTCCCAGAATCCTGCATCGGGGTACACGATACCATCACTCCTGTTATGAATCCCTGGAACAGGGTAAGGTAGATGCCTGCTTACAGGATCTCGCCGGAGCTGCCTACTACGTTAAGACAACCGACGGCACCAAGCTTGCAATTGCCGGTGATGATTTCAATCAGGGACAGTCTCCATACGCGATTGCACTTTCCTTTGATTTCTGCAAAGAAAACCCGACCGTCAAAGATGCTTTTGATGCGGCTATCGATGCACTGGAAGAGGACGGAACCATCGCAGAACTGGAAGCGAAATGGTGTGAATAACACAAAGACAGGAGAGATTTGATGGATTTTAGTTTTTTAACAGTACTTTTACCGATGCTGTTCCGTGGTCTGAAGGTTACCCTGATGATTGCGGGTGTCGGTATTACACTTGGCTTCATCATCGGATGCCTTTCTGGATATGCGCTTCAGTCCCACAACAAGATTGCAAAAATTATCGCCAATGTATATATCTGGATCATCCGCGGTACGCCGCTGATTGTGCAGGCCTTATATATCTACTTTGTCATTCCTAAGATAACCGGCATCGAACTTTCAAGCAATACCGCCGGTATTGTCACAATCATGATGAACTCGGGCGCATTTATTTCAGAAATCGTCCGTGGCGCATTGGAAAGCATCGACGTCGGACAGAAGGAAGCTGGTTTTTCACTGGGACTTACATACAGACAGACGCTGGTCCATATCATCATACCGCAGGCGTTCCGGATTGTCCTGCCTCCGCTGTTTAACCAGTTTATCACATCCGTGAAAGATACCGCTCTTTTATCCGTCATTGTAGTCAACGAGATTACAAAACAGATTAATAACTACACCGCGCTCAACTTTAAGGTAATCGAGGGTTATACAACCGGAGCAATTTTCTATCTGGTGCTGATCTCTATTTTGATCCTGCTCCAGAAATATATCGAGAAAAAGCTTCGCGGAAAGCCAAGCAACCGGATTTTAAAGGCTTCATAGCTCGTAAAAACGCCTATCAATCTAGCCGGGAAAAGGGGGAGAATTGCATGATTCATATAGAACATCTTTCAAAAAAATTTGGAGATCTGGAAGTATTAAAGGACATTAACCTGGATGTAAACGAAGGTGAGGTTGTCTGTATCATCGGACCATCCGGTTCCGGGAAAAGTACATTTCTCCGATGCATCAATCAGCTGTAGGTAGCCACCAGCGGTGTTATTGAATACGAAGGCAAAAATATGCTGGAACCAAAGGCAGATATCCGGAGATTCCGGGAAGAAGTCGGCATGATATTTCAGAGCTTTAATTTATTTCCCATGATGAGTGTGCTGGATAATATTACGCTCGCACCGATTCTGACCGGTCATATGAAGAAACCGGAGGCTGAAAAGCTGGGAATGGAGCTGCTTGACAAGGTAGGTCTGGCAGATAAAGCCGATGTAAAGCCCGTCACTCTCTCCGGCGGACAGAAGCAGCGGGTTGCCATCGCCAGAGCACTGGCGATGCAGCCAAAAGCGCTCCTCTTTGACGAACCAACCTCCGCACTCGATCCAGAGCTGGTCGGAGAGGTTTTAAACGTCATGAAGGAGCTGGCAAAATCGGGAATGACGATGGTCATTGTCACCCATGAGATGGGCTTTGCCCGTGATGTTTCTGACCGGGTGCTCTTTATGGCAGACGGCTATGTGGTTGAGGAAGGAAAGCCAGAGCAGATCTTTACCGCCCCGCAGCATAAACGGACCAAGGCATTCTTATCAAGACTGCTGGCATCTGCGTAGACCCACTATCAAAAACATAAGTGTCGACAGCCGCTTCGCGATCAATAAGATTGCGGAGCGGCTGTTTTCTGCCATAGGAAACCTCGTTCTATGTGCCATGGCACATTCCTTCTTATAAATTCAGATCTCCCAGACTGGAAAGATAATGTTTGCATATATCCAGGAATTCCCTGTTTTTTTCAGCGAAAAAGCTGTTCTTCATCCATACATAATTAATGAAGGTTTTGTTTTTAAAATCGTTAATAAAAATCTGGCTCATAACACCGCGATCCAGTTTTTTCTGTACGACAAACTTGTATACAAATGAGAGACCAACATTTTCAATGACAAGATTGTGAATGGTATTGATGGTTCCGACTTCTACAAAAGAGGCGAAATTATGTATGTCCTGATTGTAACCGTGAAGAATAGAACGCAGATTGAGATAGGATTTTGAACCTTCTTCTCTGAAAATCAACCGATAGGGATTTAATTCTTTAAAATCTACGGTTTTTCCGGCCAGCGGATGAGTGGGAGCGCAGATGCAGATGGTTTCAGACTCGAATAATTCGTGACATTCATATTCTTCCGGTGGACAGTAGGTATCCACAATACAAGCCTGGATTCTTCCGTTTGCTAATTGAACTAACAAGTCATCAGATTCTCCCATATAGATGCTGACCTTTTTTTCAGGGTATTTGTCCAAATATTTTCCCATTACTTTTGCAGCAAATGTTTCTCCGAATCCGGTCAGGGAACCCAGTTTGAAAACGTCAGGTTCGTTGATGGGGACAGAAAGCCGGTTTTTTATGATTTCTGAATCAGCCTGTACAGATTGGGCATATGAGCGGAGGAGACGTCCTTGATCGGTTAGGTGAAGTCTTTTTTTCTCATCATAATAAAATAGTTTTGTTCCGTAATACTGTTCCAGATATTTGATGTGCTGAGTTACGGCTGGTTGAGTCATATGAAGCTTTTCAGCGGTTTTGGTATAATTTTTCGTTTCACAGAGCTCTAAAAAGGTACTGAGCTTATAATTTAACACAGATATACTCTCTCCTTTCTGCGTGAATATCTGTATAAGGCGTTTAGTGGGGGGGTGGCTATATCAAATGTGAAATAACGCACATTTAGTAGCAAGAATGCCTTGGTATTCTTGAATTTGTAGACCAAAATTCAGACTAAAGTCTGTATAATACAGATTTATCACTTTATAAAATAACATAATTTCATTTTATTTGATTTATATGCTAAGATCAAGACAAAGAAAAATATTTTTCGCGAATTTCAAAATAGTATACTTAAAATTATGAATGTTAGGGAAAGGAGGAACTATGGAATACCCGATTGGAATTGAGATGTCGAAGGACTATTTATCGTATGAGGTCAGTAAGGCTGCGTACAAGTTGGTGCACGATGTTATGCTGGTGCAGCCGGGAGAGAACGTAGTAATTACCGGAGATACCTCTACGGATAAACGTGTACTGGAAGCTCTCATGAGCGCAGCTTATACTGTTGGAGCCAATCCGCTGCTTGTTTTCGCACCGACCAATTTAAGTACCTATTCAGAACCGGCGGCTCCGCTTGGAAATGCAGTTGCTGTTTCCGATGTCTGGATTGAGTTATCATACGGTTCCATCTTCCTGAGTGATGCATGGAAGAGAGCAATTGATTTTGGCTGCCGTTACATTAATCTTACCGGTATGGATGCAACCATGATCGTGAATTGTATCGGAAGAGTCGATGTTAACAAGGTAGTAGAGCTGGGAGAGGCTTTAAAGGCTAAATTAGAGGCAGGAAACGATATTATCATTAAAGATAATAATGGAACTTATTTAACAGCCCAAAATGAGGGAAGAAAAGTTCGTCACTCCGGTCAGCTGGCAACCTTTAAGGGGTATCCGTTCATGATGGCTGGCCAGATTAGCTGGTGTCCAATAGAGGAAACGATTAATGGAACCCTTGTATTCGATGTTGCGATTTTCCCGCCGACCGACATGGGTGCAATTTCTGAAAATGTGAAACTCACCTTGGAAAATGGACGTGTAACTAAGATTGAAGGCGGAAAAGAGGCCGAACGTTTCAGCGCATGGCTGCATTCGTTCAACGATCCGAATATGTTCCGTTTGGCACACTATTCACTCGGATTCAATCCGGGCGTTATGAAACCAACCGGACGTATCGTAGAAGATGAACGAATTTTTGGATGCATGGAATTTGGTATTGGAAGTCAGGGTAAAATGATTCGCGGAAGCTACTGGACAGCAGCTTCTCACACAGACGGTGTAGTATCGAAACCTACAATTATCGTAGATGGCGTGACAATTGAGGAAAACGGAAAATATGTGGATCCGCAACTTGCTGAAATCTGCAAGCAGATGGGAGTTGAAGGATATTAATCCATAGTCATTAACCTTATAACAGAGGAAAGGAGCTTCCTGTATAATAAAAAGCGTAGACGTTGAAAATTGAAAATACCTCAGAGTACAATAAGACTACTGACTGGCAGGTTAGTAAAAATCTTATTATACAGAGAGGTATCTACAATGAAGTCTAACACACAGAACGCAAAAATTGAAGCTATTACAGAAAAAACTTTGGTACTCGGAATTGATGTCGGAAGTGAAATGCACTATGCCAGAGCTTTTGATTACAGAGGAATCGAGTATTCGAAGAAGCCATTTAAGTTTAGCAACACAGAGGCCGGATTTGTGACATTTAAGGAATGGATCCTGGACCTCAAAGAAAGACATGAGAAGGATAAGGTGATTCCAGGTATGGAACCGACCGGGCATTACTGGTTCAATCTTGGAAAGTTTCTACAGGATAATGAAATGAAACCGGTGCTTGTAAATCCTCACCATGTGAAAAAATCAAAAGAACTCGACGACAATAATCCGACTAAAAATGACCGTAAGGATCCGAAAGTTATAGCAGGATTAGTTAGAGAGGGACGTTACATGATCCCATATCTGCCGGATGGTGTTTATGCTGATCTTAGAACAGCATCAAACATAAGATTCCAGTTACAGGCGGAACTTACAAGAATTCAAAACAGGATCAGTCGTTGGTTCAATATATATTTTCCTGAATATAAGACGGTATACGGAAAGTCGGATGCCAAGAGCGGAATGCTAATCCTTAAAACAGCACCACTCCCTGAAGATATCCTGACGTTAGGTATCGATGGAGTGAACCAAATCTGGCGTGATGCGAAGTTAAGAGCAGTTGGAAAGGCGAGGGCGAAGACCCTGATAGAAGCTGCTGAGCACAGCGTTGGAAGCAAAGAAGGTGCGGTGTCTGGAAAAATGGAAATTCGAATGCTTCTGGAGGACTATGAATCCAGAAATACGCGTCTACAGGAAGTTATGGTTCTAATTGAAGAACTGGTAAGAAAGATTCCGATGACTGAAAAGCTGTTAGAGATCAAAGGTGTGGGAATCAGGACAGTGTCAGGATTCCTTGCAGAAGTAGGTGATATCAGCCGCTTCAACAATCCGAAGGAACTGCAGAAACTTGCAGGATTGGCATTGGTTGAAAATAGTTTGGGAAAGCACAAGGGCGAGACAACAATAAGCAGACGAGGTCGAAAGAGACTTATATATCTACTCTTTGAGGTTGCAATGTCACTTGTGTCGAAGAACCAGGAGTTCAGGGAACTCCATAATTATTACACAACCAGAAGACTAAATCCATTGAAGAAAATGCAGTCACTTATGGCAATTGCAGCTAAGCTGATACGAGTCTTTTATGCCATTCTGACGAAAGGTGTGGATTATGATCCGAAAAAGATGGTCAGTGACATCAAGAGACCAGCAGTTTATCTACAGGCTGCGTAAGAAAGATAAGTAACTGTAATGGAGGCTGTCATGTGGACAGCCACTGAATCAAGCGGAATGTAACAGATAACGTCCACTGATCACAGTGCTGGAACAGGAAGCGAGTCAGTAATCAATAATACAAAGAATGAGCCAGTAGTCGGCAGAAATCATCACCAAGGGGCATGACCCCGTAAAGGAGCATAGCTGACACCCTGGTTATGGGTAGGCAGAACGAAGGAAGTTAGGACCTCTGGAGACAGAGATGATCCTGGTGGATATAGGAGGTTAGCTACCATAGAGGGAAGGGCATACGCAAGACCAGTAAAGCGAAAATCAATGACGTTTTATTTCGTATACCATTCAACCGCTATTTCAGTACCTGATACATCGAAATGCTCATAGCTGTGGCTTATTCACTGAGATATGAAAGGTTGAAAAACCTTGAATTTTCAATAAAAAACACTTGATTATATGAGGAGGAGATCTGTATGCGACTGGAAGAACATCCTGTCCTGGATTTTGACCGGGGAGAAGAGGTCGTTTTTTACTATAACGGTCAGCCCATCACCGGCTTTACCCACGAAACCATCGCCGCCGCCCTGCATGCGGCTGGCATCCGCACACTGGGACACAGTCCCCATCTGCACCGTCCAAGAGGTCTTTTTTGTGCCATCGGCAACTGTTCCTCTTGTTTCATGACTGTAGACGGTGAGCCAAATGTCCGCGTCTGCGTGACCCGCGTAAAGGCCGGCATGAAAGTGGAAGAACAGCACGGAAAGGGGGTTGTCCTATGATCAAACAGACCGAAATTCTCGTCATCGGAGGCGGACCGGCGGGTCTCTCTGCTGCCTGTGCCGCCGCCGAGCTGGGAGCCAGCGTCCTCTTATGTGAGCGCGATTACCTCCCCGGCGGTCAGTTAGTCAAACAGACGCACAAATTTTTTGGTTCCGAAAAACAATATGCCGGAGAACGCGGCATCCACATCGGAAACCTGCTGATAGAAAAAGCGAAACACCATCCAAATATTGAAATTTTGACAGAAGCAACCGTGCTGGGAATCTATGAGGACGGCATCGTTACTGTTTTTTATCACGGAAAACACATGAAAATCCGCCCATCCAAAATCATTCTCGCCACCGGCGCTTCTGAAAAGTTTCTGGAATTTCCCGGCAATGATCTTCCCGGTATCTACGGTGCCGGTGCCGTGCAGACCCTCATGAATGTCGCCGGCGTCAAACCGGCTGAACGTGTTTTAATGGTCGGTGCAGGCAATATCGGTCTGATTGTCTCCTATCAGCTAATGCAGGCAGGGGTTGAGGTTGCCGGCATTATTGAAGCCGCCCCAAAAATCGGCGGTTATCTGGTCCATGCCTCGAAAATCCGCCGCGCCGGTGTTCCTATCCGGACTGGTTATACGATCGAAAAAGCGTATGGAACTGATGCCCTTGAGGGCGTTGTCATCGTACAGGTTGACTCCCAGTTCCAGCCTGTCCCCGGCACGGAAGAGACGATTCCCTGCGATACGCTCTGTCTGGCAGTCGGACTGGCTCCGCTGACCGAGCTTTGCTGGCAGGCTGGCTGTGATATGGCATTTATCCGCGAATTATCCGGGCATATCCCGCTGACCGATGAAAACCTGGAAACCTCGGTTCCGGGCGTCTATGCAGCCGGCGATGTTTCCGGAATCGAAGAAGCCTCTTCCGCTATGGTGGAAGGCCGTCTCGCCGGATGTGCCGCTGCCGAAAGCCTCGGCTATGAGCCTGTCCGGGCGGCAGCCGAAAAGGAAGCTGCCCGTTCGGAGCTTTCTGAACTGCGCTCCGGTCCTGCCGGTGCCAGAATTTTAAGCGGTCTGGAAAAAGCCCGTAAACTTCGCCTGGAGCATGACATATGCAGGAAAGGAGGCGCATCCGTATGTTAATTCAGACAGGAATCCCGGATAAAGAAGCCATTGAAGCAGTTACGCCGGATGAAACACGTTTTTTAAAGGGCGCCGTTGCCATCGCAGAGTGTTTTCAGAAAATCCCCTGCAATCCCTGTACAAAGGCCTGTGTAAAAAAAGCAATCCACATTGAGCCAGATATCAACGAGACACCCGAAATTGATTTTGATGTCTGCAATGGCTGCGGTGCCTGTATGCTGAAGTGCCCGGGTCTTGCCATTTTCATCGTTGATAAAACATACAGCCCGACCGAAGCCCTCGTAAAGCTTCCGTTTGAATTTCTGCCGCTTCCTAAAAAAGGAGAGCTTGCCTGCGGTCTGAACCGCTCCGGCGAAGCACTCGGCTGGTTCCCGGTCGTACAGATCATCCAGGGCGGCGCTAAAAATAAAACCAACATTGTCTGTCTGGCGGTTCCGAAGGAACTTGCCATGGACGTTCGGGCAATCAAAGTAGGGGGGTATCAAAATGGATGATAAAAACACAATCCTCTGCCGATGTGAAGATTTAACCCGCGAGGACATTTTAAAATGTATTCAGGATGGTTACCGCACCATCGACGAAATTAAACGTGTAACCCGTGCTGGAATGGGTCCCTGTCAGGGACGTACCTGCCGGATGTTGATCGCACAGGAACTCTCTTCCTATTATAAACTTCCTCTGGAAGAGGTCCTGATGCCAACCTTCCGCCCTCCTGTCAAACCTATCAGCATGGGCGCTCTGGCAGACGCCTGGGAAGAAACCGTCCAGGACGGGGATGAAGGTTCTTACGGATCCTACGATCCATCTGCTACAAAAGGAGGTGGCTGCGAATGAAAAAAGCCTACGATGTCATCATTATCGGCGGAGGCATTATTGGATGTGCCACCGCATTTGAACTCGCCAAGCGTGGAATCACAGACATCCTCCTGATTGAGAAACGCTTTCTGACCTCCGGCGCAACGGGCCGCTGCGGCGCCGGTATCCGCCAGCAGTGGGGATCCGAGCTGAACGCGCGGATCGCTCTGGAAAGTACCCATATCTTTGAACATCTGGAAGAATATACCGGCTATACGCGCAGCTGCGGTCTCCATCAGGGCGGCTATCTTCTGGTTGCTTATACAGAAAAAGAATGGGCACAATTTCAGGAAAACCTCAAAGTCCAGCATAAGCTCGGCATTGATTCCCGCGCCGTCGATTTAAAAGAAGCAAAAGAGATTGTTCCATACCTGAATACCGACGGTATGTTTGGCGCTACCTTCTGCCAGAAGGATGGTCACGCAGATCCGTTCCAGTGTACACAGGCCTACGCACAGGGTGCCAAACGGATGGGTGTTGAATTTCTGACCTACACCGAGGTCACCGGGCTTCAAACGAAAGCCGGACGCATCCACGCCGTTGAGACAACAAACGGAACCTTTGAAGCCAGAACCGTCATCAACTGTGCCAACGTCCATGCGCCAGAGCTGGCTAAAATGGTTGGTGAGGATATTCCTGTTACCTCGGAACGCCATCAGGCGCTGGTAACCGAGCCGGTTGCACCTCTCATCGACTGCATGGTCATGTCCTTCCACCGTTCCTATTATGTCCAGCAGACACCGCATGGAAGCTTCGTCATGGGCATCGGCCCCCACGAAGCCCCCAGCTACAATTTCAATTCTTCCTGGCAGTTTCTGGAAAAGAACTGCGCTGTCATGTGTGAAGCACTTCCGATTCTGCGGAAACTGAAAGTGGTCCGCCAGTGGGCTGGACAGTACGATTTAAGCCCGGACTGCAACCCTGTCATCGACGAGGCGGCTGAGGCAAAAGGATTTTACAGCGTCTGTGGGTTCTCTGGTCACGGTTTCATGGTCTCCCCCCGCATCGCCATTCTCATGGCAAACCATCTCGCCGGGCAGGAGGACAGCATGGATATCAAGTTATTCAGCAAAGAACGCTACAAAACCGGCAAGCTCCTCCTGGAGCCGGCGGTTGTATAGATATAGCATAAACGCAAAAATCGGCAGTAAACGAACCAATTTTCGTTTACTGCCGATGCTTTTACGCCTCTTTCGTCCCTTTATTCTTTCGATCCAGAATAACCAGAACCACAATCAGCGCTGCGAATCCCACGCCGGTTCCCACCCAGCCATTGGCGGTAATTCCGGCCGCCAGATAACCGAGGAAACAGCACGCCGCTACGCACAGCACATACGGGATCTGGGTCGATACGTGGTTGATGTGGTGGCACTGGGCGCCAGCCGACGCAAGGATGGTCGTATCCGAGATCGGGGAAACATGGTCGCCGCAGACCGCACCTGCCAGAATCGAAGCCGTCACGATCGTAAGGCTGTTCATATTTTCAGCGCCAACCACCGCAAATGCAATCGGAAGCAGAATACCGAAGGTACCCCAGGACGTACCGGTCGAGAACGCCAGCCCCGCCGCGATGACGAACATCAGGGCCGGCATCAGGGAGCCGACCAGCGCATTGCCGCCCACTACCTCTTTGACATAGCCGCCGATGTTTAAGTAATCCGCACTGCAGATACCAGACAGAGTCCAGGCAAGGCACAGAATCATGATCGCCGGGATCATCGCCTTGACGCCGATCGTGAAGGATTCACAGAACTCATTGAACCGGATGACACGGCGGATCATGTAAAATGCAAAGATAAACACCAGTGTGAAGAAGGAACCAAGCACCAGGCTCAGTGCCGAATCACAGTTGGCGAACGCCTCGACCAGACCAACGCCGTCCAGGATGCCGCCTGTATACAGCATACCGCTGACGCAGAACGCAATCAGAACCAGGATCGGAAGAATCAGATCGATAACCTTTCCGTTGCCGGAGATCTCCATCGCCTCCGCCTCGACCGTCGTCTCTTTTCCGGTCTTTTTCACCTGTTCTTCATAGCGTTTCATCGCCGCGAAATCAAAATCGCCTGCTACCAAAAAGAGCATGAAGCAGATCGTGAGAAGCGCATACAGATTAAACGGAATCGTGTGAAGGAACAGACTGAAGCCGTCCACTCCGCTGTCCTCCGGAAGCGAAGAACCGACCGCTGCCGCCCAGCTTGAGATCGGCGCGATGATACAGATCGGCGCCGCCGTCGCATCGATGATGTAGGCTAACTTCGCACGTGTGATCTTGTGCTTGTCCGTCACCGGACGCATAACCGTGCCGACGGTCAGGCAGTTAAAATAGTCATCCACGAAAATCAGCATTCCGAGGAACATGGTTGCAAACAGCGCGCCCTTCTTCGTGCGGATCGCGTGGGACGCCCACTCACCATAAGCCTTCGACGCACCAGACTTTGTGATCAGTGCTACCACGATGCCGAGAAATGCCAGGAAAAGCAGAATGTTGACATTGCCCCCGATCTTCTCGCCCATGATCGCGATCATTGTTTCCACCGCATGAAGCGGATTTGGACCCGTAAATAAAAACGCGCCCGACATAATACCTATCAGCAGAGACAGGTACACCTCTTTCGTAATCAATGCAAGCGCAATGGCTACGATAGGCGGTATTAAAGAAAAAATCGTACCGCTCATAATTACCCCCTTATGGATTATCTGTACACATTCGGGCAAATTCTGCCCGTTTTTGAGCACACTATATCTACATAATAAATGTCCCCGGGCACTTTGTCCAGCGTCCGGGGACATTTTTTCATATTTTCTCTCTTTTTACTTTCTTTTCCTGCTTTTTACTCTGCTTTCTCCAGCTCTGCCAGTTCCAGAGCTGTCGCCTCGTATTTGGCAAGAATGACATTTTGAATCATGTCTCTGGTTTCCGAATTAATCGGGTGGGCAATATCCCGGTATTCTCCATCCGCAGCCTTACGGCTCGGCATAGCAATAAAAAGTCCTTTCTCTCCCTCAATAACCTTGATATCATGAACCACAAATTCATTGTCAAGTGTGATGGATACGATGGCTTTCATCTTACCTTCCTTCTCTATCCGCCGCACTCTTACGTCTGTAATCTGCATACCCATTTACCCCTTCCGTCTGTTCTTTGATGTACCCTATAATGTAAACCGCTCGTTCTTCTCAATGACAATCTTTACATCTTCCGGCGTACCGATGTGCGTCGTGTTGGCACGGATCGTATCACGGCTCTCTACAATACAATTCTCAATCACTGTATTGTCCCCGATGTAAACATCATTTAAAATAACAGAATTCCGGATGATACAGTTATTGCCTACATATACTTTCTTAAACAGAACCGAGTTCTCCACCGTACCATTTAAGATACAGCCGCTGGATACCAGGCTGTTCTTGACATTTGCACCCGGATTGTATTTTGCCGGCGGAAGATCATCTACCTTGGAGTAGATCTCCGGGTATTCCTTGAAGAAATAGTGGCGTACATCCGGTTTTAGGAAATCCATGTTCGTCTTGTAGTACGAATCAACCGAAGCGATGTTGCTCCAGTAAGTTCCTAACTTATACGCGTAAATGCGTTTGAGGTTCTTATATCTGACTAAAATATCGGTAACAAAATCATACCGATCCTCTGCTGCACAGCGCTCCAGAAGTTCGATGAGCTGACGGCGGCGGATTACATAGATACCGCAGGAGATCATGCTGGAGGTCGCCAGCATCGGTTTTTCCTCAAAATCTGTGATACGTCCGTCATCGTTTAACTTCACCAGACCGAAGCGGGTAACGTCCTCCTCCGGAGGCATCTCCTTGCATACTACGGTAATATCCGCTTTCTTTTCAATATGATACTCCAGTACCTTGCCGTAATCCAATTTATAGACACAGTCGCCGCCTGCAATGACCACATACGGCTCATGACTTTTCTTTAAGAAATCGAGGTTCTGATACAGCGCATCTGCGGTACCGCGGTACCAGTCGCTGCTCTCTGCCGTGATCGTCGGTGTGAATACATACATGCCGCCCTGCTTACGTCCGAAATCCCACCACTTGGAAGAACTCAAGTGCTCATTCAGGGAACGGGAGTTGTACTGCGTCAGTACCGCCACACTCTGGATGTGGGAATTGCTCATATTGCTCAGAGCAAAATCGACACTGCGGTAGCTGCCTGCGATAGGCATCGCTGCGATGGCTCTCTTATTGGATAATTCTCTCATTCTCTTGCTGTTGCCGCCAGCTAAAACAATCCCGATCGCTCTCATTGTATTCCACCTGCCTTTATGATATAATCGCCGCTCTCCAGCTCGCCGCCGTGATAATCTTCTGCCGTCGTCACGCCGGAAATCGCTGTGTTCCGTCCTATCTTCACTCCATCCGGTATCACGGAGCGCTCTCCGATCGTTACCAGATCGAACTGATATACCTTCTTGTCGTACTTGCTCTCGGCATATTCTCCGACGCCGACCTCGGCATTCTCACCGATGGTAACGTCCTCCGCCACGATCGCCTTATCCACAACCGTGCCAGCGCCGATCGTCGTGCCCTTCATGATGATCGAATCACGGATCACCGCACCTTCTCCGATCGTAACGCCTGCTCCGATGACCGAGTTAATGACTTCGCCGTATACCTCGGTGCCCTCGCCGATGATACTGCGCTCTATCTTGGACTGCTCCGATATAAATTGTGGGGGAATAATATCGCTCTTCGTGTAAATCTTCCAGTATTCTTCATACAGGTTGAACTCCGGAATGATGTCGATCAGTTCCATGTTTGCCTCCCAGTAGGAGCCAAGGGTTCCGACATCTTTCCAGTAGCCGTTGTACTCGTATGCGAAGATACGTTTTCCAGCTGCATGGCAATACGGGATAATGTGCTTTCCAAAGTCACATCCAGGCTCGTCCGAGAGCTTGATGAGCGCTTCTTTGAGCACCTTCCAGCTGAATATGTAAATACCCATGGAAGCTAAATTGCTGCGCGGATTCGCCGGTTTCTCCTCAAACTCCGTAATGCGGTTGTTGTCATCGGTTATAACGATACCGAAACGGCTTGCCTCCTCCATCGGAACCTGCATCGCCGCGATCGTCACATCCGCATTGTTTGCTTTGTGGTATTCCAGCATTACCTCGTAGTCCATCTTGTAGATGTGGTCGCCGGACAAAATCAGCACATACTCTGGATTGTACGTTTCCATGTATTCCAGGTTCTGGTAAATCGCGTTCGCCGTACCGGTGTACCAATCGCTTCCTTTGCTCCGCTCATACGGCGGAAGTACCGTCACACCACCTACGTTGCGGTCCAGATCCCACGGAATACCGATTCCAATATGTGCATTCAGCCGCAGCGGCTGATACTGGGTCAGAACGCCTACCGTGTCCACTCCCGAATTGATACAGTTACTTAACGGAAAATCGATGATTCGATACTTTCCTCCGAAAGAAACCGCAGGTTTTGCTACTTTTTGAGTTAAGACACCCAGACGACTGCCCTGTCCGCCTGCCAACAGCATAGCTATCATTTCCTTTTTAATCACGATATCACCCCTCGATGCTCACATATAATGTGTATTTTAAACCTGTTTTTATTATAACATACTTCACGAAAATAGTGAACAAATTTTTAATAGAATTTGTCCCAATTTTGTACATTTTCCGACATTTTTCGTTCCTTTTACATAATATTTTCGTAATTCCGGGATGTGGAATCTAAGAGCGAACCTCCCGTGAACTGAAAAAAAGCCCTGAATCTGAGACACTTTTGACTCAAAAGCATTTCCGATTCAAGGCTTTTTTACTGTATACTCTTTCTCAATTCTTCCAGACTCATCGAATCTGCAATCCGCGGCAACTCCTCCTGTAAGATATGGACAAAGTCCTGTATATACATCGGATGCATCGCATTCCGGTGGCTGACCAGCTCAATCTTTAACTCCCGTCCCAGGTTCCGGATCGGGAACATATAGAGTTCATCCTCTGGCTTACAGGTCTGATTGTGACGGTAAGCAGCTGCCAGCAGCATTTTCGGGCACAGCGCCGCACAGATGCCGGACGCGCAGAGCAGAATCTGCGTCTCACTATCACTGATGTTATAGATGACATTAAGCTTTACATTATAACTGTCCAGATATTCCTGAATCGCATGGTTGACTTTTCCGGTCTTGAAACTCTGCGTAAACGGAATGTTGGAAAACCGTTTCAGATCAATCCCATCCTCCATCTGCCGGATCTCCTGCTTGCTAAATTCCCGCCTCAAAAGCTTGGCGGAGATAACCAGGATGATCTCATCCGTCGTCAGGGTCTGGATTTTATAATCCGGATGCGGTGACGTATTGACCCCGATAAATAAATCTACCTGTCCGTTCAACAGGCGTTCCTCCAGGATCTGTGTGTCCTCCTCCGTAAAGGATATATTTACCTTCGGGTAACACTGGTAATATCGCGGCAGCACACGGGGCAGTATGATCGGCGCGCGGGATGTACTGATTCCCAAGGTAAAACCGCCCACCGTCCCCTCCGCTATCCCCGCCAGACTCCGGCTCATACTCGTCTCCATAATCTGGATATTTAACAGGTTATGAAGCATGATCTCGCCAGCCTGCGTCAGACGGAATTTGGGACGCCGCTCAAACAACACGACATTATACTCTTTTTCCAGCCTCTTTATATGATCGCTGGCGCACTGCTGTGTAATATGAAGCTCATTTGCAGCTTTTGTAATACTCATTTCTCTGGCTACCACCAAAAAAACTTCGAATCCTATTTTCATTGTTTCCTCCGCCAGTTCTCAGTTCTATCTATTTTCTTATTCTAACCAAAAGGAGCCGTAAAAAAACAGCGCATTGACCTTTCAAGTCTCTTCTGCTGTCTTTTCATAGCCCCTTTTTCTTACGTATTTTTCTAATACTTAGTATCCGTACCCCATTAGTCTCGGAAGCCATGTGATGATTCCCGGTACATATGCAAATACAAACAGAAGCAATATTTCCGTCAAAAGGAACGGAAGCGCTCCCTTTACAATCTGTTTGAAATTCAAGCCTGAAATCGAAACCGCCGTAAACAGATTATATCCAAACGGAGGTGTTACGAATCCAACTACCAGGCAAATACAGAACAGCATACCGATGTGGAGTTCATTACATCCGAGTGCAATTCCAACCGGAATTAAAATTGGTGCCAGAATCAGAGTTGCCGCTACGTTATCCATCAGACAGCCTACAATTAAGAGCACTACAACTAGTACGAAGAGATAAAGTGCCTGGCTGCCACCTACGAAGCTGATAAATGCATTGGAAATCACGATTCCGATCTGGGATTTCGATACAACCCAGGAGAACAGGGACGCCGCCGCGATGATGAAATTGACCATTGTCGATGTTTTCAGGGAATTGATCAGGATCTTCGGTAAATCTTTTACTTTCAGTTCTTTCAATGCAAAACCCAGAATCAGCGCATAAACAATGCCGACCGCTGCGGATTCGGTTGGTGTAAAGATACCGCCATAAATACCGCCTAGAATCAGAACCGGAAGTCCCAGAGCGCCCAGCGCTTTCCAGAACAATTTCATGGATTCTTTAAAATCAAACTTCATCGTCTTCGCATGTTTCAGAACCTCCGGATTCCTGTATGCGAATACGACATTGACTAACGATAACGCCAGTGCGATAACAAGTCCCGGGACAACCCCTGCCATAAACATTGCCGGAATTGAAAGATTCATTGTAACTCCATAAATAATCATGGGAATACTCGGAGGAATGATTGGTCCCAATGCACCTGCCGATGCAACTAACCCCGCGCTCGTTTCTCTGGAATAACCTGCCTTCAGCATGGAAGGAAGCATAATTGAACCAATCGCTGCTACCGTCGCCGGACCAGAGCCCGTCAGCGCTGCAAAGATCGCACAACTGAATACGGTTACAATTCCAAGTCCGCCCGGAAGCCAGCCTAAAATACTCTTCGCCCAATCGGTCAGACGTTTGGAAATACCACCGAAATCCATCAGGTTTCCTACCAAGATAAACAGTGGGACTGCAAGCAGTGTGAAGGAGTTAAGACCGTAAATCAGCCGCTGTGCGACTACCAGCATGCTCCCTCCCGTTGTCGCCAGATATGCCATTCCGGCAGAAAGGATTGCAAATGCAACCGGAATACCCAAAAGCATCAGACCGAATAATACTACTAATACAAGTGTCATAATACCGGTTTATCCTCCTTTCTCTCTGTCGCTGATACGATCATCGCAATCGCTACAAATGCCTGGAACATCAAAAGGATTCCGCCGACTGCCACGGAGGAATTGATACACCACATCGGGACAGAAAGCGCGGTGCTCAAGTTGGTTCTGGAGCTGTACGCAAGCTTTAAGCCTGCGTACAGCATTACGGTTCCATCAAAAAAGATAACTAATTCAATGATAATATCGACAATTTTTCGAAGTGTTCCATGCATCAGATCCAGGATTGCTGTTACTGTAGCATGTCCGCTTCCCTCAATCAACAAGGAAGCCCCCAGCATATGCATCCAGATAAAGCAGTACCGGGCAAGTTCCTCGCTCCAGGACAATGAATTATTCAGAATGAAGCGGAAAAACACCTGTGCCACACAGGCAACAATCAGGATAATAAAAATCACCATTCCTATGTAACTGACGCACTTATTAATTATGTCTGAAACCTGCTGTAATTTTTTCATGCTGTCAAACCCTCTTTCTGCAATCACCTCTCCGTGCCGGTCAGGGATTTAATCTGATCCACCCACTCAGAACCGATGTAGGATTCCATCTCGTCATAGCACGGCTGTACGGCACTCTGGAATGCCTCTGTATCTACATCCTCAGAGGATACAATCGTCATGCCCTGAGACGTCAGATCCGACTCCATCTTTTCAGCGGTTGCATCGTTATTTTCACGTGTTTCTTTGGCTGCTTCCTGTGCTGCTTCTTTTAAAATCGCCTGATCTTCCTCAGATAAGGACTCATATACGCTGGTAGAAATACATACCGGAAGTGGAGAATAGAACAGGTTTACATTATCAATGTATTTGCAGATATCCGGGAAACCGTTGGTATATAATACACTTAACGGTGCGTCACAGCCATCTACGGTACCCTGCTGCAGAGCGGTTAAAAGCTCGCCCCATGCCATCGGGGTTGCATTTACACCCAGCGCCTTGTAAGCAGACAGATAAATCTTTGTCTCCATGCAGCGGATCTTCAGTCCATTCAAATCGGACGGTGCTTTGATTTCTTTGTCCTTTGTACACAACTGACGGAATCCGCCCTCAGAAAATGCAAGACATGTAACGCCTGTTCCGTCCATATTGTCGATCAGGGACTGACCGAAATCGCCGTCTACGATCTCACGTGCCTGTGCCAGATCGCTAAAAATGAACGGAAGATCCAGTGCGCCGTTTGCCGGTACATAAGAAGAAACATATGCATTCGTCATGACTGCCATGTCGCATGTTCCGGTCTGCATGCCTTCCCACATCTCCGGCTCGGAACCAAGCTGACTGCTCGCATACAGGTTGACTGCAATTCTACCCTCGGATTTCTCTTCCACGATCTCTTTGAACTTGGTTGCAGTAAAGTGATACGGATCATCCGCGTTTGCTGCGGTCGTATAACCGATGCTGAGTGTTGTCTCGGCATTCGGGTTAGCGGTGTTCTCGGCTGCCGCCTGTGTTCCTGCCGCCGCTGCCTGTGTGGTACCACCTGCCTGTCCGCCGCCGCACGCTGTCATGCTGAGCGCTGTCACTGCTGCTAATGCCCCTGCCAATACTCTGTCTTTCCTCATAATGTAAAATCCTCCTTCTAAAAAATGTGCATTTATATAAATTTATCTGCATACCACTTCTTCCGGTACCTTCTGGACCATGTCCCGTATCTGTGCTTCCGCAATCCCACAGGTCAGCATCACGGCGATAAACCGTTTCAATTCCGAAACGGGTGTCGGCGCCCCTTTCTGCCCTCGGTCCGTTGCCAGATATACGTGTCCACTTCCAACGGTCCGAATCGTCTCTGCCATCTCTTCCGGCATCACACTTTTCTGTGCCAGATTAAACCAGTTCTTCTCAATCACAACCCCCAGCTTCGCCAGTTCCGCCTGATCGTCTCTTCCTATCCTCGTCCTTGGAAACTCTGGATGTGTCAAAATCATATTGACCCCCCGTTTCCGTCCTTCCCTGCATAAAATCAGGGATTCCTCCGGGCTGATATGTCCTGTTGCCAGAAATGCGTCTTTTTCCTTGATAGCATCCATGATGTCGTAGACGCATTCTTTTAATGTTCCATCCTGTTCCAGAATGGTAATACCCCTGCGGTCGAAGAAATCTCCCTCCATGTTTCCGAATACTAGGCTGTTTTTCGCATCCCGGGTCGGCATCCATACAATTTTTGCCCCCGCCCGCAATGCATTTTTCACCGCGTATACATTCAAGCCGCCCGCCGGGCAGTTGAGGCAGAGCCCGCCATACGCTTTCGCCTTACAGCCGCTGTAGCGGTTGATCAGTTCTGCCCGTAAAGCCGTTGATTCATAATGACTTTTCAGCATCACTCCCGCCATTCCTGCCGCGTCTGCCTCCCGGATCAACTGGAATCCATCCAATTCTCTCGGAAAAACAGAGGGCGATGAATGTACATGTAAATCGTACGCACCTTTCAGAAGCTCTTCCGCTTTTTTATTTGCGTCAAGTTCAGTCATAATTCTTCTGTCTACACCCTTTCCGTTTGATAGACTCTTTGAAAGTATTCCGCGGTTTTCTTTCTTTATCCCCATTCTAACACCGGGCATTTGTCTCTGTAAAACAAGTATTCACAGAGTTGACACAATACCCAGCTTGTTTTCTGCCCTTTCCTTCTGTTTTTGCATTTGTTTCTGTTAATTTTTAAAGCTGTCACTTTTTATACGGGCAGGTTTCTTCCCCCCGCAAATTTCCCTCCGTCCCTTGAATCTACAAGAAAAATACAGTATAATGAAAGTTAAACACGGTCTGCACACTGCAGGGCAGTCCGCATGAGAAAGTTTATTTTGCAAAATAAGGAGTTTACTGAGATGAATTTAACCACTGTAAGAGAAATTTACCGTTCCAGAGAGACGTATCTGGACAAAGAAGTTCAGATCGGCGGCTGGGTACGAAGCGTGCGCGGTTCCAAGAACTTTGGCTTCATCGTTGTGAGCGATGGCAGCTACTTTGAGACGCTTCAGGTTGTTTACCATGATACAATGCCGAACTTTGCGGAGATCTCCAAGTTAAACGTAGGCGCATCCATTATCGTAAAAGGTACCCTGGTTGCGACCCCGGAGGCAAAGCAGCCGTTCGAGATTCAGGCGACCGAGGTAGCCGTTGAGGGACCGTCCGCTTCGGATTATCCGCTTCAGAAGAAACGCCACAGCCTTGAGTATCTGCGTACCATCTCCCACCTGCGTCCGAGAACTAACACCTTCCAGGCTGTGTTCCGTGTACGTTCCCTGGCAGCTTACGCGATCCATCAGTATTTCCAGGAGCGCGATTTCGTGTATGTCCACACTCCACTGATTACCGCAAGTGACTGCGAGGGCGCCGGTGAGATGTTCCAGGTTACCACGATGGATCTGAACAATGTTCCGAAAAAGGACGACGGCACGGTTGACTACTCCCAGGATTTCTTCGGAAAACCAACTAACTTAACTGTCAGCGGTCAGTTAAACGGCGAGACCTACGCGATGGCATTCCGCAATATCTACACCTTCGGACCGACCTTCCGCGCAGAGAACTCCAACACGACCCGTCATGCAGCTGAGTTCTGGATGATCGAGCCGGAGATGGCATTTGCGGATCTGAACGACAACATGGAAGTTGCCGAGGATATGTTAAAATATGTCATCCGCTACGTCTTAGAGCACGCACCGGAAGAGATGAATTTCTTCAACCAGTTCATCGACAAGGGACTCCTTGACCGCTTAAACCACGTATTAAATTCCGAGTTCGGTCATGTAACCTACACCGAGGCCGTCCGCATCCTCGAAGAGCACAACGACGAATTCGACTACAAGGTATTCTGGGGCTGTGACTTACAGACCGAGCATGAGCGCTACTTAACCGAGAAGATCTTCCAGAAACCGGTCTTCGTTACCGATTATCCGAAGGAGATCAAGGCATTCTACATGAAGATGAACGAGGACGGCAAGACCGTTGCAGCGATGGACTGTCTCGTACCGGGCATCGGCGAGATCATCGGCGGCAGCCAGCGTGAGGACAGCTTAGAGAAGTTAGAGGCGCGTATGGACGAGCTTGGACTCAAAAAGGAGGACTACAATTTCTATCTGGATCTGCGTAAATACGGTTCCGCAAGACACTCCGGATTTGGTCTTGGATTCGAGCGCTGCGTGATGTACTTAACCGGCGTTTCCAACATCCGCGATGTCATTCCGTTCCCGAGAACCGTAAACAACTGTGAACTGTAAACAATAAGCAACTATGGGGCTGTCGCAAATACTGGAATCTGCTTTCTGCTATTTGCAGCAGTCCCTTTTCTATTATTATTTCAATATGTACATACGGAGTGACAGACTCCTGAAAGGGGGAGAGAATGTGAAATTTATCCATACCGGCGACATCCACTGGGGCATGTCCCCGGACAGCGACAAGCCGTGGAGCCGGGAGCGCAGCCGCGATATCCGCGATACGTTTACCGCCATCATCGCCAAGGCAAAGGAGCTGCGCGTGGACTGCCTGTTCATCGCGGGGGATCTGTTCCACCGCCAGCCGCTGCTGCGCGACCTGAAAGAGGTCAATTACCTGTTTTCCACGATCCCGCAGACACAGGTTATCATCATCGCGGGCAATCACGACCGGATCCGCAAAAATTCAGCTGTTTTAAGCTTTTCCTGGGCTTCCAACGTGACGTTTCTGGAAAGTGAGGATGTCTCATCCGTCTATTTTGAGGATATCAACACCGAGGTGACCGGCTTTTCTTACTATACTGCGGAGATCCCGGAGCCGCGCCTCGATGCTCTTGAAGCGCCGGAGGATGGAAAAATCCACATTCTGCTGGGGCACGGCGGCGACGCGAACCACGTCCCGATCGACCGGGCGGCGCTGGCTTCCTCCGGATTTTCGTATATCGCACTGGGGCACATCCACAGGCCAGAGATCCTACTGGACAAAAAGATGGCATACTGCGGTTCCCCGGAGCCGCTTGATAAGACCGAGACCGGCAGGCACGGCATCCTTTACGGCGAGATCGACCCGGAAATCGGTCAGGTAACGACACTGGACTTTATTCCGATGGCGAAGCTCCGCTACATCCCACTCATCGTCCGCGTCACGCCGGATACGACCAACACGGAGCTGTACTTAAAAATTGCCCATGAGATCGAACAGCGCGGCAATGACAATATTTTCCGCTTCAAGGTGCAGGGCATGCGCGATCCCGATATTTCCTTCGATCTGGACGCCTTAAAGCTGCGTTTCCGCATCGCGGATATCATCGATGAGACGGAACCGCAATACGATTTTTCCGCCCTGTTTGCCGAGCATCCAAGCGATATGATCGGCTTTTACATCCAGGCACTGAAAAAACCGGACATGAGTCCGGTGGAGAAAAAGGCGCTGTTTTACGGCATCCACGCCCTGCTTCTCACCACCGATGAAAGGAGTTAGCTTCCATGCGTTTTCTTGATCTTTATATCAGTGGGTTTGGAAAATTTCATGACACAGCCGTCTCCTTTGAGGACGGGTTAAACGTCATTTACGGTAAAAATGAAGCCGGCAAATCCACGATCCACACCTTTATCCGCGGCATGCTCTTCGGCATCGAGCGTCAGAGGGGGCGCGCCGCCAGAAACGACATCTACAGCAAATATGAGCCGTGGGAAAACAGCGGCACCTACGAGGGGCAGCTCCGGCTTGAATCCGACGACGGCACCATTTACCGGATCGAGCGCTCGTTCCAGAAAAACAAGAAGGAATTTACCGTCATCAACGAGACGACCGGACGCGAGGAACCGGACGGCCGCGCCGTATTGCAGGAAATTTTGGGCAGCATGAGTGAAACCATGTACAACAACACCATCAGCATCAGCCAGTTAAAGAGTGCGACCGATGAAGGTATGGTTTCGGAACTGAAAAACTATATTGCTAACATGAATACCTCTGGCAATATGGCGCTCAATATCACTAAGGCGACCGCCTATCTGAAAAATCAGCGCAAACAATTTGAATCCCAGTTAAGCCCGGAGGCTTCGGTCAACTATACCTCCCTTCTTAGCGAGATCCGCGCGCTGGAACGCGAGCTTTCTTCGCCAAAATATGAGAATCAGTTACAGGAATACTCAAAGCTACGTGACTCGGTTCGAAATGAACTGGAACATCAGAAAATAGAAAAAGAAGATTTATCCGACCGGCTGCAGAAGAGCCGTCAGGTACTGGATGAGTTTTCCTTTACGGATGAGGCGTCCATCGAGGCGTACCGCAGTCAGGCTGAAACACTCTACCAGGACTATCAGCATGCACAGGTGTCTTCCTCCAGCAAGGGATCCCGGTTTTTCCAGGTGTTTTTCTTTATCGCAGCGGCGATCTGCGCCATCTGCGCCGCATACTGCGGATATCTGGCGTTCTTCCCGCTTCCGTCCCCGTGGCTGGGAGCTGGTCCCACCGCCCTCATATTTGGCGTCGCCGCTCTTGTGCTTCTCATGCTGGGAATCTGCGTCACACGGCACCGGAGCCGCCGCAGGCAGGAGGCGGAGAAAAGTGCCTCTGTTTTATCGGAGATTTTGCGCCGCCACCTGGGCGAATCCGAGATTTCGGATGAATCCATGAAGCTTTTGTCCCAGCGGCTGGACCGCTTCATCACGCTCTGCCACGCCGTTACAAACTCGGAGGATTCACTGGTAAAACGTTCCGAACAGATCTCGGCGCTGATGGCAAAGCAGAATGACTGCAGCCTTGTCATCGAGGAACAACAGCGCGTCCAGTGGGAGTTAGAGAAAAAGCTGGAGCACCTATCCGCCTGCAAAGACCGGGCAGCGGCGCTCAAACACATTTTAAATGAAAATGAGCGCATCCATCAGGAGATCGCCTCCGTGGATCTGGCGCTTGATACCTTAAAAGAGCTTTCCACCACCATCCGGGATTCTTTCGGCCTGTACTTAAATAAGACTGCGTCCGACCTGATCGCCGGAATTACCGGCGGAATTTATTCCAGCATCAGCATCGATGAGAACCTGAATGCGTTTTTAAACACCCGCCGGAAGCTGATCCCGCTTGAACAGGTCAGCAGCGGCACCGCCGACCAGATCTATCTGGCGCTGCGCCTCGCCGCCGCCCACTTTATCCAAGGCGATGCAGACCGGCTGCCGCTCATCTTTGACGACAGCTTCGTCCTCTACGACGACGAGCGCCTGAGAACCGTCCTCAAATGGCTGCCAACCGCCTATTCCGGGCAGATTCTTGTATTTACTTGTCATGAGAGGGAGATGCGGGTGCTGAAGGAAGAAGGAGCTGCGGTGCATGAAGTACGGTTGTAGGACTCTTTTCATACATAACCGTGACATTGCCTGTTTCCTATGACATTAAAAAGAACGCCATTTTCTGACATGTATTGGTCCGGAAATGACGTTCTTTTTGTTTCTATTTTAAAGGTCTATTTTTAGTCCCGTATTCCCGCCCGATACTTCGCCAGCAGCTTATTGATACGTCCGGTCGGATTTAACAGCTCGCTTAAGGAGGCATCGTGGTTCAGGTTATCGATGATGAGCGCGATGTATTTGCTCATATCGACGCTGATATAGTACGGTCTGGAGAGAAGCTCCGGTGTCTGGTATACCAGGTTGGTGGTCAGGACGCGGTCGATCAGACCGTTCTCATAGTACTCGTCAAACTTCTGCAGTCCGTTGGTAAACAGACCGAAGGTCGCACATACGAATACCTTTCTCGCCTTGCGGCTCTTTAATTCCTTCGCTACATCTAACATGCTCTCGCCAGAGGAGATCATATCATCGATGATCAGGACATCCTTGCCCTCTACGCTGGATCCCAAGAACTCATGGGCAACGATCGGGTTGCGTCCGTTGACGATCCTGGTGTAATCGCGGCGTTTGTAGAACATACCCATGTCGAGTCCCAGCACGTTGGAGAAGAAGACAGCGCGGGACATACCGCCCTCATCCGGGCTGATGACCATCATGTGATCGCTGTCGATCTCCAGCTCTTTCTCATTTTTCAGCAGATATTTGATAAACTGGTAAATCGGCTGAACGGTCTCAAAACCCTTGAGCGGAATTGCGTTCTGGACACGCGGATCGTGTGCATCAAAGGTAATGATATTCTCAACGCCCATATCTACCAGCTCTTCCAGTGCCAGCGCGCAGTCTAAGGACTCACGGCCGGAGCGCTTATGCTGGCGGCTCTCATACAGGAACGGCATGATTACGTTGATACGGCGTGCCTTTCCGCCTGCTGCCGCAATGACACGTTTCAGATCCTGATAATGATCATCCGGGGACATATGGTTTACCATGCCGCACAGAGAATATGTCTGGCTGTAGTTGCAGACATCCACGATCAGATACAGATCATCGCCGCGCACCGACGCCTTGATCTCGCCCTTTGCCTCGCCGGAACCAAATCTCGGTGTGTTTGCCCCGATGATGTAGGAGTCTCTCTGATAACCTGAAAATGCGATCGACGTCTTGTGCTCGCTCTCGCGCTCATTTCTCCAGTCCACCAGATATTTGTCTACCTTGCCTACCAGTTCCTCACATCCCTTTAATGGAATCAGTCCCAGCGGACCTACCGGTATCGTCTCAATGATTTTCTCTTCGTACAGCATTTTCCATTTTCCTCCAGCCTGTTTACTCTCTGTTAATTCGCTTTTTTTGCATATGTTAGCGCATTCTAACGTCTCTTTTATATCATTATGTCCCTTATAAGTCAACCCATTACCGGTTTTCCAGCTTTTTTCGTATCCGGATATCCTCGCCGTAGAGCGGAATGATCTGATACTGGCTTATGATCCGTGACATGACGCGATCGGTAAACTCGTCGCGCATCTCATTGACCGGCAGATTGGTAGAAATGATCGTGCCTTTCTTCCGGTTTAAGCGCTCGTTGACCACATAGAAGAGCTGGGAAGTCGTAAACGTATTCACCAGTTCCGTCCCCAGATCGTCGATGATCAGCAGATCGCACTCTAATAAATACTGGGAGCGGTCGCGATCCTCATCGGTCGCATCATTTGCGAAGCGGTCCCTTGAAAATATCTCATACATCTCCACCGCTGGGAGATACACGACGCTGAAACAGCGCTCAATCAGCTCTTTCGCGATGCAGTTGCTTAAAAACGTCTTTCCAAGCCCCGTTTTTCCGGTAAATAAGATATTTCCCTTTTCTTCTTTAAATCCGTCCACATAGCGGTGGCAGAACGCCGTCACCTGCTCCATATACGCGCGGGCAGTCTTGCCGCTACGCGGATCGATCTTCGTGTCATCAAAATAATCATAGGAAAAATGAGAAAAATTCTCCCGCTCCAGCACTTCCCGGATATTCGACTGGGCGTATAACAGATCGATCTCCCGCTGACGGAAACAGTGGCATTTTATGCCGTCTTTGTACCCGGTGTCCTTACAGTCCGGACAATTATACTGCATCTCCAGATAGTCCGCCGGATAGCCGTAGGCGCTCATCAGCACCTGGCGCTGCTCTTTCAGGTCTGCGATTGTCCCTCGCAAACGTTTCACCGCGTCCGCATCGCCCGCCAGAAGCTCTTTCGCGCTCTTGACCGCCGCGGCGGCGATCGCGTCGTTCATCTCCCGGACCGCCGGTATTTTCTCATAGACCTCGTCAACCCGCGCGTCCAGCTCATGTTTCTTCTGAAGCTGTGTCCGGTTATAAACACGCATGATCGATTCATACTGCGAATTACTGAGTGCCATCGTCCCCTCCTGTCTTCTGCGCTCCGTTTATCATGCTCCATACCATCTCGTCGTAATCATATCCGTGTTCCTCCAGATTGTGGAACCGGTTGGAAGAACGGCTGCTGCCTGCAGACGCCTGCCGGCGCTTCGCCCCGCCTTCTTCCTTCCGTTTTTTATCTAGCTCTGACACATCCCGGAAGCTCTTGACCCCGGCATTTTTCCAATCCCGCAGGATCTTGTCTGCATAGTCAAACGACGGTTTATGTATCTGCCGGATCGTGCGGCTGCACGCCTCGACGATCAGCTCGCGCGTGAAACCGTACTCCCAGAACCATTTTTCGATAAATTCACTCTCGACCTCCGCCGGGCTCCGGTCCGAAAGCCCCATCGCCCGCATAACCGCGAATGAACCCTTCGTGTAGCCTCTGCCGCTCGCTTTCGCCTGTTCCACATCCTTGATGCCGCGCTTATGCCAGCCGAGCGCCACCTTTTCCATATAGCGCAGGCTGGTGTGGTGGTTCTGCACGCAGTACTCAATCAGGTATTCCAGCAATTCCCCGGAAAATCCCAGATTCGAATAGAGATTTCCAAGAATCTGGCAGTCCGTCGGTGTGAGCAGCTTGTTTAAATACTGCTGGGCAATATAAATGAGCTGCTTAAACGACTCATCCGAGGTCAGGCGTGACATATCGCAGGCTGCGGCTTCCCGCGCGGCAGTTTTTGCAGATGGCGCAAAGGAACCAGCACCTGCCAGGGATTCCATTGAAGCAAAAACCGGTGAAATTTGCTGTCCCGGCATCTCCTGAAACGATCGCTGTGCCTCTTCACCGACTTCCGTTCCCAGCACCCCGGCTCTCTGCCAGTATGCCAGCGCGCGCTGCACGTCCGCCTCCGTGTGGTTGAGCGCGTCCGCGATCTGTCCGATCGAGACTTCCTCCTGCTGGTGGCGGAGCAGGTACAGATATACCTTCACATATTCTCCACTGGCTCCCGCCATATATGTATCAATAAATACGTCCGGAACCGGCGTTGCGCCCACCGCCAGCCGGTTTTTGAGTCCTATTCCCATCTTCTAACTTCCCTCTTAGCCATTCTGTGTCCTCACATTTCCTGTTACCATTTATCTATCAGCAGCCTGCGGCTGTGTGAAGGATTCAAACTGCTGTATTTTACTTTTATTTTGAAATATTCTCTATTTGTTCCATCCAAATCTTCCTGTTTTCTTACTTTTACACCGTTTTGATTTTGTTTCCGGACTTTTCCACAATTTTGCTCCGGACAAGACAGTTTTCATCCATTTATCACAGGCTCACTGCGTCTGTTCCTATCATAACATACCTTTTTTTAAAAAGAAATACTCCTAATTATGGTTCGCGGCCGACACTTTTAGACCAATTTTTCCACTATTTTGATTGTGGATAATGTGGATAATGTGGAAAAAGCCTTCAAAAATCCTCAAAAAATAACCTTTCCTCCGACAAAATCCTTATTTTATCAACATTTTCGGCATTTCCCCATTTCCGCATTTAGGCGCAAAAAATCCACATAGTTCCTTTACATAATATGTTGAAAACTATGTGGATAATGTGGATAACTATAGGTACACTCGGAGTGCATCTATTTCGCAAGGAGGTTTTCCCCTACATTTACAACGTCTCCGGCGCCCATGGTTATCAACAGGTCGCCCTGTGTACAATGTTCCATGACAAATTTTTCTATTTCATCGAACGTCGGCAGATACCATGCTTCTTTTCCTTTTTCTTTTAGAAGTTTCACGATATCCTCTGAGCTGATGCCGAGCGTGTCCGTCTCGCGCGCCGCGTAGATATCCGCCAGAATGACTTTATCTGCCAGTGAGAGCGCCTCGGCAAACTGCGGTAGAAATGCCTTCGTCCGCGTGTAGGTGTGCGGCTGGAAGATGCACCAGAGTGTCTTGTGTGGATAGTTCTGCGCCGTCTTTAAGGTAGCCTCGATCTCATGCGGATGATGGGCGTAGTCGTCGATGATGGTAAATCCATTTACCTCACCCTTCTTTTCGAACCGGCGGTTGGTTCCGGTAAAATGTGCCAGTCCCACGCGGATGGCGTCCATGGAGATGCCATTTTCCAGGGAAACAGCGATGGCTGCCAGCGCATTGTATACATTGTGCTCACCTGCCACACCGAGCGTCAGGCGCTCTTTCTTCTCACCGCCGATATAAAGATCGAAGGACGGATGCGCGTAATCGTCATACTGGATATCACCGGCACTGTAATCGTTGCCGCGGCTGTGACCAAAAGTAATAACCTTGCCTTTTGCCGCTTCTATGATCTCCTGATAGTTCTCGATATCGCCGTTGATGACAATCGCGCCCTGAGCCGGTACGCGCTCGGCAAACAGCTTGAAGGAATGACGGATATCCGCTAGATCCTTGAAGAAATCGAGATGGTCTTCTTCTATATTAAGAATGACCGCCATCGTCGGGTAGAAGGATAGGAAGCTGTTGGTATACTCACACGCCTCCGTCACGAAAAATTCCGGTCCGCCGACGCGGATGTTGCCGCCGATCGCCGGAAGGATGCCGCCGACCGAGATCGTCGGGTCATTTTTCGCCTGCAAGAAAATCTCCGTCACCATCGAAGTGGTTGTCGTTTTGCCGTGTGTTCCGGCAATCGCGATCGCATTTTTATAGTTCCGCATCATCTCGCCCAAGAGTTCCGCACGGGTCAGCATCGGGATACCGCGCCGTTTTACTTCCTGAAATTCCGGGTTATCCGGGTGAATCGCCGCCGTGTAGACTACCACATCGATACCATCCTGGATATTCTCCGCTTTCTGTCCGATATATACCTTCGCGCCGCGCGCCTCCAGGTTATCGGTCAGCTCCGAACGGTGTGCGTCCGAGCCGGACACAGTGAATCCCTCGTCCATCAAAATCTCTGCCAGTCCGCTCATGCTGATACCGCCGATTCCGATGAAATGGACGGATTCTGGTTTATTAAAATCAATCTGATATACATTCTCACTCATATTTGTGCATTCCTTCCCCGCCGCAGGCGGTTTTTGTTTTCGCAGACGCCATAGAAAAACGATATGGAACCGCGAGGCATTGTGTTTTCACGTCCTTTTAATTTAACTTCTTTTACATGAAATTGTCAATATAAGGCAAAAAAAAATAAAAGATACACGCCAGCCATCGCACTGCGATCCGTCTGTAACATGCATCTTTTATATCATTTAAGTTATGTCTTTTTCTTAGCGTCCCGTTGCCAGACACTTGCCGAACAGCATGGTTTTATAACGGTTTAACGCCGCCAGAAGAATGCTTCCCAGCACGCCGATTGCCAGCACCTCGCCGATCCCGACGGTCAGCATCATGAACGGAATCAGATCCTCAGAGCCGTATGCAAACCGGAGCACCCACGGTACAATGATCGTGTTGGCCAGGATCGGCGGTACACATACTAAAACCTTGCTTCTGCGAAGCGCATAGGAGCCGACTGCCCCGATCAGGGTTGCCAGGCTTCCGAATACGATATCCAGTCCGGCTGCCCCGCAGAACAGATTGGATAAAAAGCATCCGACAAAGAGTCCCGGAATCGCTGCCGGGGTAAAGAACGGCAGGATACAGAGTGCTTCCGAAATACGGAACTGCACCGGTCCGAAGCTGATCGGCTGGAATGCCATCGTCAGCGCTACGTAGATGGCCGCGATCGCCGCGCCATACGCCAGAAAATACGTGTTTTTCAGGTTGTTTTCTTTCATATTCAATTCTCCTTTAGTTTTGTTTTACGAGTGGAAGGTCACGAACACTCGATTCATTTTACGCCGGAAATCGGCGGCAGCCCTGTAAGACCTTGTTTTTGCGGGCTTTGCAACGGGTATGAGTATAACATAGAGCAGATAGAAATACAAGTTTTCTTTTCGCTTATCGCCACTGCAAGTTCTGCCACTGGCCACACGGAACACGGGCAAAAATTTTTTCTCTATTTCTCTATCACTCTGCCATAAAAAAGCACTTTCCCTTTCTTTCTATCTCCTGTATAATAGAATCTACATGATTTTGTGCCGGATGCTGCACAGACAGTTGAATCATTCGGGAGATATTGCATTTGCACATTTGACTCAGCTCCCCGACACTCGTCAACCCCATTTCATCATCACAAAGGAAGTATGTATTTTATGAAAGCACTCTATGAACGCTGGACAGCCATCAGCCTGCCTAAACGAATTCTGGGCGGCATGATTCTCGGCGCTGTTCTGGGAATGATGATTCCGCAGGCAGTCGGACTCTCAATCCTTGGAAATCTATTTGTCAACGCATTAAAGGGCATCGCGCCCCTGCTCGTATTTTTCCTTGTTATCAGTTCCCTCTGCCAGGCAAAGCAGAGCCACGGCGGCATCATCCGCACCGTTGTCTGCCTTTACCTGTTCAACACACTGCTCGGCGCTGTGATCGCGGTCGTCGCAAGTAAACTGTTCCCGATCACCCTGACACTTGCACAGGCTGCAGAAGAAACCTCTGCCCCGCAGGGAATCGCAGAAGTCCTGCAGACACTTTTATTAAATGTCGTAAAGAACCCGATCACCTCCATCGCAGAGGCAAACTACATCGGTATCCTGGCGTGGGCGGTTCTCTTCGGCGTGGCGATGCGCGGCGCCAGCGAACGCACGAAAGAAATTATGGACAATTTTGCGGTGGCACTGTCCAAGGTTGTTACCTGGATCATCAACTTTGCCCCGTTCGGTATTCTCGGACTTGTGTTTGACACTGTATCCACCAACGGTTTACAGGTATTTACCGAATATGGACGGCTTCTCGCCGTGCTGGTTGGCTCGATGCTGTTTATCTACTTCGTGACCAACCCGATTCTCGTATACTGGTGCATCCGCCAAAACCCGTTCCCGCTGATTTTCAAGTGTCTGAAACGAAGCGCGGTCACCGCCTTCTTTACCCGGAGCTCGGCGGCAAATATCCCGATCAACATGGAAGTCTGCGAGGAAATGGGACTGGACAAAAATACCTACTCTGTTACCATCCCGCTCGGTGCGACCATCAATATGAACGGTGCGGCTGTTACCATCACCGTCATGACGCTGGCGGCAGCCAATACGCTAGGAATTCCGGTGGATATTCCGACCGCCATCATTTTAAGCGTCCTGTCGGCACTTTCCGCCTGCGGCGCATCCGGTGTTGCCGGTGGTTCCCTGCTTTTAATTCCGCTTGCCTGCTCCTTGTTTGGCATCTCCAGCGACGTGGCCATGCAGGTCATCGGTGTTGGATTTATCATCGGTGTAGTACAGGATTCGGTCGAGACAGCACTCAACTCTTCCTGCGATCTTCTGCTTTCCGCAGCGGCACAGTTTAGGGAGTGGAGAAAAGAAGGACGGGAGATTACCTATTAAAATTATATTATATGCATATTGAAATCAATTTTTCCATATGCTATAATGCCAATAGGCAAACGAATGACAGTACTCACAGAGTACACAAAAAGCCCCCGGTGTGTGCTGACACCGGGGGCTCGCCTTTTTTGAAAAGGAGGCTTAAACCTTTGCTACCTACTCATCTCCATCCAGCCACTTACAAATATAGTAAGCCACAATGCTGGCTATCACAGAGAGCACGAATGACAGTATTCCTCCCACACAGTACACCCCCTTTTCGCACCTGTCTAGGGGTGGTAGCTGTATCAGTATAACACAGAAATTAATCACTCGCACTATATTTGTGCTTCTGCATCTTTTTTAATTGCATTTTAAAAGCGGCTAGATTTTTTCCAGCCGCTTTTATCTTATTTATTCTTCTTATAGATAATCCACAACCCCCGCAATAACAATTCATCATCTAATTCTATCTGATGCCGACACAGCGGAATGATTTTTCTGGCAAGACCGCCGGTGGCTACAACGGTGGCTTTCTGGCCGAGTTCCTCTTCAATCCGGTCTACCATACCGTCGATGCAGGACGCATTGCCATAGAGCGCGCCGCTCTGCATACATTCAACCGTATTCTTGCCGATCAGGCGCTTTGGCGGGTCAAGGCTGATGCGCGGAAGCTGGGCGGTCCGGCTGGTCAGAGAATTCATCGATACACCTATTCCCGGCAGAATCATGCCGCCGATGTACTGCTTGTTCTCATTCACCACACAAATGGTGGTTGCCGTTCCCATATCGATCAGAATGAGCGGCACCGGATACCGGTTGATTCCCGCGACGGCACCGACGATCAGATCGGTACCGACGGAGGACGGATTGTCCATCAGCACTTCCAGACCGATATTCATATCCACATTGACGACCAGAGCTTCCTGCCCCGTCACCTTGCGGATCGCCTCCCGCATCAGGGATGTAACCGGCGGCACTACCGAACCGATGATCGCGCCGGTGATCTCACTTACCTTGATTTCCCGCAGCTCCAGCACCATTTTCAGGGAAATCGCATAGTCAAGCTCTGTTTTCCCGCTGTCTGTCGCCATCCGCTCGGTAAAGAGAATTTCCCCATCCGCAATACAACCGAGAACCACATTCGTATTTCCGATATCCAATGCCAAAATCATACTGTCTTACCCCCTGCTTTTTTCCAGAGCCGGTACAAATTTTGCCCGGTAAAGCGCTGCGCCGACTGCACCGGTGATGATTGTGGACGATACCATCTCGCATACTGCATTGATTCCTACGAAACCGCATACGAACAGGATGATATTTTTTCCGCCGATCAGCCCCTGCATATATTCGGTATTGCCAAACAGAACGACTAAAGCCGTCATAAAGAAAACTGTATTTAAAAACGCGGAACAGAATCCGGTTACCAGACTTGCCATGTACGCATCGGTTCTGCGGCGTACAAACTGGAAAATGTAGCCTAACAGAAGACCATCCAGCATACGTGGAACGAATCTCTGCACAAATGCCAGAAACGGGTTAATGCTGAAAAGCATCGCGCCCATCGCACTGCTGCCGCCGATGCCGATGCACTGTAAAAAGCTGGTCATGCCGAAAACTGCACCGATCGCTGCGCCGCCTGCCGGTCCCAGCGTGATCGCCGCGATCGCAACCGGAATCACATTAAATGTAATCGCCAGCGGCCCAATATTCAGATATCCGAGGGGAGTGTACGCCATCAGCAGAAGAATGCCGGTCATAAGACCTAAGATGACAAGTTTAGATGTGTTGTTTGTTGTGTTCATGAAATTTTCCTCCTTGTTATTATTCCCGATTTGAAAACCTGCTGCACCTTTTGTTCACCAGACTGCCGCTCACCTGCACCAATATCATGTGCATGATACCAGGGTCAAAAGGTCAGAAGTTCGACGCAAGCTTGCTTGCAGGAGAATTTTTGACCTTGGGACCCGCCAAAAACATGAGTAAGTAGCCATTTTTCAAAGAAAAATGAGCGAATTGCGAATGTTTTTGAGAATTGCGGGAGCACGCAGTGCAGAGCAATTCGGTATCAGAGGGGTCAAAAGCTTTTGACCCCAACATCATGTGCTTAAAATCCGTACAAATTCCGTTCTTTCCGGCGATACCATCCAGAAAAGCCGCGAGCCAGGGCATTTTAATCCCCCGTCTCTTCCGGTATGATTCTCCATCTCAGATACAGATCCGTATGCAGATATGCACATTCCGGCAGAAGTTTTTTTCTTCTGCCGCTTTCCGCAGATTTGCTGCCAGCACGTTCGGTGCCTGTTTTCTATGGGATACAATACAACTGCTGCCGCCTGTCCCTGTTCACATCCAGTGAAAACCAGGTCAGCCAGCAGACACCTCCACACTATATCACATCACTTTTCAACATACAACCAACAATTCTACCAGAATATGTGCTGTTTTTTATTGTCTTTTCACAAAATACATGTTTCTTTCCTCTCCTGTTATGTGCGCTTACCAAAGACCCCAGTAGAGCACGGAAGCCAAAAAAGGTTTACAATTTTTCCTCCAGATGCTATGCTGTTCGAAAATGGTCCAGAAAACCAGAGTGCAAACCGAAAGGATATGTATTATGTTAACCGGAAAAACGATTATTTTGGGAGTAACCGGCGGAATCGCCGCATACAAGGCGGCAAACCTTGCCAGCCTTTTGAAGAAACAGCACGCCGATGTGCATGTCATCATGACAAAAAATGCGATGGAGTTTATCACACCGCTGACCTTCGAAACCCTGACGGTCAATAAGTGCCTGACCGACACCTTTGACCGGAATTTTAAATTTGAAGTAGAGCACGTGGAACTGGCAAAGAAGGCCGACCTCGCGATCATCGCCCCGACGACTGCCAATGTCTGCGCCAAGCTGGCACACGGGCTCGCTGATGATATGCTGACGACCACGCTCTTGGCCTGCCAGTGCCCGCGCATCATTGCTCCGGCGATGAACACACGGATGTATGAGAATCCGATCACACAGGACAACCTGCGCCTGTTAGAGCACTACGGCTTTACCATCATCGAACCAGCAAGCGGTCTGCTCGCCTGCGGTGATTCCGGAAAGGGCAAATTCCCGGATGAGTGGCTGATTATGGAATATATTCTCCGCGCCATCGCCTACCCGAAGGATCTCGCCGGAAAGAAGATCCTTGTGACCGCCGGTCCGACCCAGGAAGCTGTCGATCCGGTGCGCTACCTCACGAACCATTCGACCGGAAAAATGGGATACGCCCTGGCACGGATGGCGATGCTGCGCGGCGCCGATGTGACACTCGTCACCGGCCAAACCTCGCTGACTCCACCTCCGTTTGTCAATACTATCCACATTAAGAGCGCGCACGACCTCTTTGAGGCAGTTACCTCCCGGAGCGGGGAACAGGACATCATCATCAAGGCGGCAGCCGTCGCTGACTACCGTCCGGCAGTCGTTTCTGATGAAAAGGTCAAGAAATCCGACGGCGATTTGAGCCTGGCGCTGGAGCGCACCGAGGACACCTTAAGTTACCTTGGCGCACACAAACGTCCGGGACAGCTGCTCTGCGGTTTCGCGATGGAGACCTCCCAGCTCGAGGAACGCGCCCGCGGCAAGCTGGAGCGCAAAAACCTGGATCTGATCGCTGCCAACAACTTAAAGGTAGCCGGTGCCGGATTTGGCACCGATACAAACGTCATCACGCTGATCGATAAGCAGCAGACCCGCCATCTGGAGCAGATGAGCAAGGAAGCAGCGGCGATGGAGATATTGACGGTTTTACGCGATATGATGAAATAGATTTTGATTGAAATAGATAGAGAAAGAGGAAGCAACCGAGGTTGATGGACGGATGCCTCCTCTTTCATTGAATATGGAATATATCATAAGTGTTATTTTTAGAATGTGGCTATTTAAAACGAATCCGCCATACTCCTATGATCAAGATAATTTCACAAAGCAATCGCAATACTTTCGTGATTCGATAAGCTGTATCCTCTTTTATCTCTGGACTCTCCTGCAAGTATTTGCATTCAATAAAAGCCCTTGCCGCAATTTCTCCAAAAACTGCCAGCGCTAAAAATAAAGAAAAGCCTGCCATGCCTTTTGCATAACTGTACAATGACAGTAAGAATAAAATAGAGACGCCTATATTGTATAATGTCAGCCAGAATTTTTTCTTCATATTGATCACCTCTCGATTCAATCCAAGTGTAACAGAGTCTTTTATTAAGCAAAAATGTTCTAATGACGAGGCCATACTCCTACCACCAAAATAAGACCACAAAGATATTCGAGTGTTTTTGCGATCCGATAGGTTGTATCCTTTTTGATTTCCGGATTCTCTCGTAAAAATTTCCGTTCAAATTTTGCCTCTATAATACTTGCTGCCAATACCGGTATCGCTAAACATAAGGTCACCGTTGTCAAGCCTTGAAGAGACGTGTACAGTAACAATAAAAGTACCACCGAACCGCCTAAATGGTATAATATCAGCCAGAATTTTTTCTTCATATCGATCACCTCTAGATTCACTATCCTGACAGGGCTGAAATCTCACAAAACAGCAACCTCTCTTTATTTTTGCAAAACCAGACATGTCTCTTATTTATTCTAATAATATCAGATTTATGTTCCAAAATATATAGACATTTTCTTACTTTTCTTACAAAATAGTTACAAAAATAACTCTACCAAAATGGAAAGGTACTTTTATAAATGAGAATATCCGCCCTCTTTTAATATCTGCTCTCGAATATCCCTTGCCTTTGGATATCCTTCTTCCATAAGCTGGATGGACATTTCATTCAGCGCTTGTCGATGTTATTTTCATTCCAAATCACCCTATTTTTTGTTCGAACGGCTATATAATTGTTTTGGTGAAATAATAAAGCCGTTCGGCTATGTCAACATTTTTCAGTTTTACTCTATACTCGCTTCTTGCCCCTGCGTAATCAGTTCCGCGATCAATCTCGCCCCATTCACAATGTCCCCTACTTTCGCGTACTCCCGCACGGAATGAACATCGTACATACCGCAGGAAAGTACCGCGCACGGGATTCCGTGCTGCATCATCGTGTTTCCGTCGCTGCCGCCGAAGGTGCTGCCGAATTTCGGCTCGATTCCCAGGGTGCGGCAGGCCTCGGCAAAATGAACTGCCACCGGCGCGTCCGGTTCCAGATGGAAGGCTTTGACATGGAGGCGGTGTGTGAAGGAAAGCTCTGCCCCCGCCTCTTTGACAGCGGTTTCAAACACCGCACGGACATCTTCCAGGGTCTCCATTGCCTTTTCATGGCTGTAGCTGCGGATCTCGCCCCGGCAGGTGCAGAGTTCCGGCACGGCATTCACAACCGAACCGCCCGAAATCAAGCCCACATTCAGGGTTGTTTCCTCATCCACGTGCCCCAGCTTTAATGCGGCAATCGCGCGGGCCGCCGTCTGAATCGCGTGGATGCCTTTCTCCGGCTCGAATCCGGCGTGTGCTGCACGCCCTTTGACTGCCGCCTCAAAGGAAAGGATCGTCGGTGCCTGCAGGATCGCTGTCCCGACTGGTCCAGTTACATCCAAAACGTAAGATTCCTTCGCTTTCATCTGGCTGAAATCGAACTCCGAGCTTCCTCTTGTAAACGGCTCTTCCGCCGCCGCAAAGAGGATCTCGATATCCCGGTGCGGGATTTCTGCCTCCTGCACGGCACGGATGCCTTCTAAGATGGCGATTACCCCGGTTAGATCGTCCGCGCCAAGCACGGTGGTTCCATCCGAAGTGATGGTTCCGTCCTCATGAAAAACCGGCTTCTTTCCGATTCCCGGCGCGACCGTGTCCATATGCCCGGACAGCAGGATCGGCGTGCCAGACATCCCGCCCTTTAACGTTCCAAACAGATTTCCCGCATTGCCTCCGATTTTCTCGGCTGTGTCATCTTCCTTTGCCTGGATTCCCAGCTCTGCGAGCTTTTCCTTCAAGCGATCCGCCATCTCGCGTTCCCCGAAACTTTCTGAGTCGATCCGCGCCAGCTCATCAAATTCAGCGCGGATGCGGGCTTCGTTTATCTGGATTCTATCTGTATCAGTCATGAGTGAATCCTCCTGTGAAAAATTTATATGCCTATCATTTCTATCTGTTTTTATCCCTTATTATATACCCGGACAAAACATCTGTGAAGCGGATTAATTTTACTTTTAATTTTTCTATATTTTTCTCAAAAATTTGATATACTAAATATACTAAAAAACAGCAAGATTCACTTTCACTTTTACAGTAATACAGTTGAATATAGAGTATGCAACAAATAGGCCGGCGCAATCTGCCCCACACACTTTGAAACAGAAAAAGGAGAAATGACCATGTGTACAGCTGCAATTTACAAAACTGCCGATTTCTACTTCGGCCGAACCTTAGATTATGAATTTTCTTACGGGGACGAAGTAACCGTCACACCTCGCAACTATCCACTTACTTTCCGCCACGCAAGCGCGGTTTCGACCCACTATGCCATCATCGGCATGGCACATGTGGCGGGGGATTATCCGCTTTATTATGATGCTTTTAATGAGAAGGGGCTTTGCATGGCGGGACTAAATTTCGTCGGCAATGCCTCCTACCAGAAGCCGCAGGAGGATCATGACAACATCGCACAGTTTGAGTTCATCCCCTGGATTCTCAGCCAGTGCGCGTCCGTGAAAGAGGCTCGCGTCCGCCTCGCCCAGATGGTACTGACCGACACTCCATTCAACGAGCAGTTTGTCCCGGCGCAGCTTCACTGGATTCTTGCCGATAAAAATGAATGCATCGTCATCGAGCCGATGGCGGACGGACTGCATATCTACGACAATCCGGTGGGTGTCCTGACAAACAATCCGCCGTTCCCGCAGCAGCTGTTCTCCCTCAACAATTACATGAACCTGTCCCCGAAGCAGCCGCAGAATACATTTTCTGCCGATCTGCCGCTTACAACCTACAGCCGCGGCATGGGCGCTCTCGGACTTCCGGGAGACCTCTCCTCCGCTTCCCGGTTTGCACGGGTCGCTTTTACAAAATCAAATGCCCGCTCCGGCGCATCCGAACTAGAAAGTGTCAGCCAGTTTTTCCATATCCTAGGTTCGGTTGACCAGCAGCGCGGATGCTGCGAGGTCTCCGATGGAAAATATGAAATCACACTCTACACCTCCTGCTGCAACGCGGATAAGGGGATTTACTACTACACGACATATGAAAACCATCAGATCACGGCAGTGGATATGAACCGGGAGAACCTGGACGGGGAGACTCTTTCAAGATTTCCGCTGGTACAGGGGGAGCAGATTCGATGGGAGAACTGATCTTCTCTGCTTCCAACTTGCCCCATCCTCGTTGCAAAAAAACGACAATATCGGTACCGGAGAGACAACTTTTCTCTTTCCATTCGCCTTGTTTTCTAGTATACTGATAAATATGCATCTGAAATCACTGGAAATTGTCCGTTTGAGGAAGATTGTCCATTACCGCATATCAATATCATTTGGAGGATTTTAAAATGTCTGAAATCACAGGACGCAACGTCGGCAAAACCTGCCGCACACATTACAGAGGTACTTTTAACGATGGCACACAGTTCGATTCTTCCTACGATCGCGGCGAACCGCTGGAGTTTGTCTGCGGCGCCGGTCAGATGATCAAGGGCTTCGACGCCGCTGTCGCTGATATGGAAGTCGGCGAGGTAAAGGAGATCCACCTGATACCGGAGGAAGCTTACGGCATGCCGGATCCGAACGCAATTCTGGAGCTTGAGATTGCCAAACTGCCGGGTTCCGAGGAACTGCAGGTAGGTCAGCAGGTTTACTTAACCAACCAGATGGGACAGCCGTTCCCGGTAAAGGTTATCGCAAAGGATGAGGTAAATATCACGTTTGACGCCAATCATGAGATGGCTGGTAAGGAGCTGAACTTCAAGATCGAATTAGTTGAAGTAAAGTAATTACTATTATTTATAGGAAATTTTATATCTAATTTTCGATTATCCGCATAAACACTATACTTTCAAGTATTTTGAAGTATAGAAAAAACTCATTTTACCACGAATTTACCACGATTGAATGAGCCTTGATATGACCTATAAAATAACACCCAAAAGACATCATTACACCTAAATGGTGTCTTTTTAAAAAGCAGTCAATCCTAAAACTAACTGCTTTGTGTATATGGATATGAAATTGTAAACTAGAAGCTGTTTATTTTTTCTTTTTAGGTTTTGGCGTTGGTAGTTCATCATACATCACATCAAATAACCCCGTCAGAAAATCTTTATTATCAACTTCTTCCACCAATAACATTTCTTTGGCGTTTTCGTATGGAATTTCATAAGTAACTGTCGGCATATAAGAAATTGCAGACTTTGTTGGTTTTACAAGTAACCTATCATCATATATACCGCCAACGATTTTTCCACGATAATAAATAATAAATTCTCCCATCATTGCACGATATGTTATTTCTTGTAATTCTGATAATTGTTCTAAAACAAATTGTAAATAATCTTTACTTGAAGCCATTTCCAACCCTCCAATCTTGAATTTTATTATTCCAATGCTTTCTTTAAGTCCAGAACAAATTGCTTTTGTTGTTTTTTCAAATAGGTTTTTACAAAAGGTTTCATAAACCACTTTTTAGGTATCACATTTTCTGTAAAGTCTATTTGTGTTTCATTCCCTTTGTCTATAAAAACACCAATCCAATGACCTTTCATGTTGCTATTCTCCATATCAAATTCCCAGCGTTTATATGGTTCTGCAACGGTAACGGTAAATGTAGTAGCATATCCATTTTTTGTGTATTCAATAAATTGTTTGTCATTTATTATTTCTGTTTTGCTCAAATCACTTCGCCATGAGTTATATTTATCAACAGCTAAAACAATGTTCCAAACTTTTTGAATATCATTACTAATAATTGTATTTATATTTGAAATTGCCACTTTTTCATTTCCCCTTTTCAAACTGAAATTTCTGGTGTTACATCGGTGTTCCTACTTCAATCAAATTACCGTCTAAATCATAAAAACGAACTACTTTTTGTCCCCAACTATGTGTCATAAGTTTATTAGCATACTGAATTGAAGGATAAGACCGTTCCAACTTTTCAACAAATGCTTCTATATCTCGTTCTTCAAAATATAATTCACAAGAATTACTTTTAGGGATAATATCCTTTCCTAAAAACTTTTTCCAAATTTTTTCGTCTTGAAGCACAAGTCCTTCCGTTAAAATCATGTTACCGTCATTGTCAAGTACCAAATCAAGACCGAACAGGTCATTGTAAAATTGTTTTGATTTCTCAATATCTTTAACAACAATTAAAATGTTCTTTAATTCCATTGTCTAACACCTCTAAATAAATTCAAGTTTGTCGCTTTCTTCATATCCACATTATATCATTTTCATATCTGCACCACAATAAAATTTTATGCACCGATAATCTTATTGAACAGCTCTAACAAACACCATTTCATCACTCCAATCTGAAATTTAGGTATGAAAAAAGCAGTCAATCCTAAGACTAACTGCTTTGTGTATAGAGATATGAAATTGTGAAATAGAATTTGCCTATTTCAAATCAAAAAGAGAATTTTCATAGTCCTTTACATAGTATCGTATATTTTTACGCCCCTTTTGAATAATGGTATGTCCCTCTGCTTCTAATTTTTCTTTCTGTGCTTCAATACCATTTGGATATTTAGCATTTAATTCTCCGTTTGCTTTTAATGTTCTCCAATAGGGTGTTTCATCTTCGGAACGCTGATAACTCGCCCACGCTACAATAGAAACAAATATACCCGCTGTAATCGGCTCTGTAAAATCTGCACCACTCAATTTTGCAAAGTGTTCTCGTATTTTTCCAACCGTAATCACTTTACCATACGGAACTTTTTTCATTACTTTGTCATAGTCAATCGGGGGAGCAAAATACATTTTGTTTCCACCATATTTCTCAATACTTTTCTGGTCTATGATAATTTGAAATTTTGGCATATCCTTACTATCATGCAACATAGCATTAAAATCTTTTTTATCTTCATTTGCCATTTGTGCCACCTCCTACTTTAAGGATAGTCTGTTTCTTATTTCCATGCAATGAGGCTGTTTGAAAATTATTAACACTTTCAAATTTGTCGCTTTCTTCATATCCATATTATAACAGTTCCATATATCCGCCACAATAAAAATCAGCATACCCTTAGCATTTATGGAACAAAAATGCACACTTTTTCTTTCTTCCTCTTGATTACCCCACAACAGAAAAGAAAAAGCCCTGTCAAGAGCCTTGCCACCATTGGTGGTGCTTTGCACTCTTTACTGGGCTTTTTGTTTGCTGTATCTTCCATGCAAGAGGAAATTAAAGACCTCTGTTCCATTTCGCCTTTAGATAATCTTCATAGTCTGCTTCATTGAAGTCTACTTGTGGAGAAGTGTCGGGAATGTTGTTTCTGTTGTCTATATCCGCAAGCTGACGAAATATCCAATCATCATAAGGGTCATGGTATTTATACTCTTTGGGCTGTTCTCTGTATCGGTCTAACCCTCGCATTTCCTTATGTACTTTTATCATGCGTTCCAGTTTTTGACGCTGTATCAACTGCTTGATTTCCATAAGTTCTTCCAACTCCGTAACCTCATTGGTAATGTAGTTATGGATATACTGTATGAGTTTATATGCCTTGTAAAATGTGCATTCTTTTTCATCATCGAAAAATTCATTTTCAGACAGGTAATCTAAGGAAACATTGAAGTCTTGTTCCCGTTTGATAATATCCATGATATAGGGCTCGGTGTGGTCAATATACTTCCATTCTCCCGACAATAATTCATTGGGTGTTACTCCCAGCACGTCCATTATCTTTTCCAGCGTATCAAAGGTAGGATAATTCACGCCACGTTCAATCTTGGAAAGGCTCTGCATATTGATACCGATTTTGTCCGCAAGTTCTTGTTGTTTCATTCCTCTATGCTTTCTTATGGTCTGTATGTTCTCTCCTAAGAAACTGATTTTCTTTTCGTAATGCTCCATGACTTAGTATAAACACTCCTTTCATTGCTTTTCTTGGTATTTATAAGCATATCATACTTAATATATATCTAAAAGTCAACAAAAACTTCTTGACAAGTAATTCTAATGGCGTTATTATCGTATCATATAGAGTGATTAAGCACGCTAGGGTCAATCACACGCTTGAGCAAGCAAAGAAAAGATGTATTTTCATTTTGATAGCATGAATAAGCATAGACTATCAGACCGAAAATAAGGTTTCTGACTGGGGCTGTTCCGTTTAGCCACGAGCCTTACAAGGCTCGTGAGCGTTAAGAACGGACAGACACAGGAAGAAAGGGAACGCCTTTAGGCGTTCGTAAAGGGCGTATATGTAACACCGCCCTGCGCATACATGTCATAGTACCTAGAAACTGTGATAAATAAAGGAAAAAACACAATTTTTACCCCGCAAAAAACGGGGCATACGAAAGGAGTAATGCACTATAACTACACACAAAAATTTATCCGTTAAGATTGATTACATCAGCATTGTATTTGATACTGCAACCGCAGAAGATGTTATCATGCACATTTTAGGTTTACCGACTGACATTTTCAATGTCTATTCGGCAAGCGTTAAATTCAAGACCTATCAAGCACGCTGGCAGATTGGAGATATTTATGTATCGGGGGACGCAAGAAAAACAGAGGACAACCCACAAGGGTTAGGCTGTTATCTTGTTATGACTGGCAGAGGTTGTGATGATATTTTCCGTATTCTCGACAGTAGGAATTATACCTTTGGGGATATGTTCCGACGTTGCGAGCGAAGATACGGACTGGATAATTTCCATTTCACAAGACTTGATATTGCCATTGATGATAGGAACGAAAAGCCATTCTTTACCATAGAGCAGATAAAGAAGAAATGCGAAAAAGAGGAATTTATCTCCAATAGTGATGGCTACCACTTTGATGAAAGCAAGTTTGACGATTTCGACACCGCAAAGACTGTTTATATCGGTGCTGGAAAATCTGGATTATCCTACCGCTTTTATGATAAGGATAAGGAAGTCTGTTCAAAACATAATAAGACGCTTGAGGAAGTCGGCAGTTGGAAACGAACAGAAATGCAACTGCGTGATGATAAGGCTCATGTTTTTGCCATGACATTTAAGGACAGACCGCTGGAACTTGGAGAACTGGCTTTCGGGCTATTGGCAAACAACCTACGCTTTGTCGTGCCAAACAGAAACGAAAGTAATAAGAGCAGATGGAAAACGTGTCGGTTTTGGGAACGCTTTTTAGGGGCTGTGGAAGTCTTGAAACTGCAAGTACCAAAACAGCAAAATTCCCTTGAGGAAACACAGCAATGGCTCACAGAGGGTGGCGTGATTTCCGCTGTCAAAAGTTTTTATTTCTTAGAAGAACATGACGCATTAGGTGGACTGGAAAAAGTAGGAACTATGCTTGATAAGGCAAGATACAGCAATTCCCTTTCCAGTAAATTAACCGCCCATTTACAGAGGATAAACCGCACCGACCTTATCCCCTATATCCAGTATGACACGAAACATGGGAAAGGGGGTATCTGATGAATAACAACGATATTCCCGTATGGGAAAAATACACCCTTACCATTGAAGAAGCGTCAAAGTATTTCCGTATCGGAGAAAACAAGTTAAGACGATTGGCAGAGGAAAACAAGGACGCTGGCTGGCTCATTATGAATGGCAACCGCATACAGATTAAACGCCGACAGTTTGAACAGGTCATTGACAAATTGGACGCTATCTAGTGCAAATGAGCCTTGTATGTGTTATGATGAACACAAGTCATATCAAGGCTCTTTCCAACAAGGAAAGGAGCAGACAGCATGAAAGAAAAAAGACGGGATAACAAAGGACGTATCCTGCATACTGGAGAGAGCCAACGAACAGACGGAAAATACTTATATAAATATGTGGACGCATTTGGAAACACAAAATATGTGTATGCTTGGAGATTGACACCCACAGACCCGACACCAAAGGGAAAACGGGAAAAACCCTCACTTCGAGAACTGGAACAGCAGATAAGACGGGATATTGAGGACGGTATCGACAGCACAGGCAAGAAAATGACGCTTTGCCAACTCTATGCCAAACAGAACGCACAGAGGGCAAATGTGAAGAAAAGCACAATGAAACAACGGGAACAACTCATGCGGTTATTGAAAGAGGATAAGTTAGGTGCTAGGAGCATTGATACAATCAAGCCCTCTGACGCTAAGGAATGGGCATTACGCATGAAAGACAAAGGCTTTTCCTACAATACCATTAACAACCATAAACGCTCGTTAAAAGCGTCATTCTATATCGCTATACAAGACGATTGCGTAAGGAAGAACCCTTTTGATTTCAAGTTAAATGAAGTCCTAGAAAATGATACCAAAGAGAAAGTCGCATTGACAGAGGAACAGGAACAAGCCTTATTGTCATTTATTAAGACGGACAATGTGTATCACAAGCATTATGATGATGTGCTGATACTGTTAAAAACAGGACTTCGTATCTCGGAACTGTGCGGACTGACAGTAGCCGATATTGATTTCAAGAATGAAGTTGTGATTATCGACCACCAGTTACTAAAGAGCAAGGAACAAGGCTATTATATTGAAACGCCTAAGACGAAAAGCGGAATAAGGCAAGTACCATTAAGCAGAGAAACGATACAGGCATTTCAACGGGTTATGAAAAAACGCCCAAAGGCAGAACCATTTGTGATAGACGGACGGAGCAATTTCCTATTTGTCAATCATAAAGGCAAGCCCAAAGTTGCGATTGATTATAACGCCTTATTTATCCGTATGGTAAAGAAATACAACAAGCACCACAAGGACAATCCCTTGCCACATATCACACCGCATACGCTACGCCATACGTTCTGCACAAGGCTGGCAAGCAAGAACATGAACCCAAAAGATTTACAGTATATCATGGGGCATTCAAACATTAGTATCACAATGAATTGGTACGCTCATGCGTCCATAGATACCGCAAAATCAGAGGTTCAGCGTCTAATTGCATAGAAGTATTTACCACGATTTTAACCACGTTTGATAGAGAAAATATAAGAAGATAGACCTAGATATGTGAGGTTTACCACAAAAGAAAAATGCCCGTAGAGCCGATAAAATAAGGCTTTGCGGACATTTAAGAAGATATAAAAAGATAGTCAAAAAGACATATATAATTTATGGTAAATACCATGGAAAGTGAACGTACTATCCAAACACATTGCGGCTATGGAAATTTTTCATACTTCATAAAATGCCACGCCGCTGCATTCTGTGTTGCTGCCCACCTACATACAAACAGCAACACAACTGCCCTTACATTATAACAACACGCGCCGTCAGCGCCCATCCCGGGAGCTGGCGGTATTTTTTTCTTGACAACTTCTCATTTCCCTATATAATTATCTATGGTAATTATCGCAAGCAACTATTTGATAAGGAGACTTTCCATATGACCATCGAAACAATCAAGCGGATGTTGGACGCCTGTTATCAGGGCAAACGAATCCGGGATATGCTTCCGCCGCTGCCGAAGGGAGTCACTTCCTCCTATATTCAATATCTGGATGTCATCCAGTCGCTGGAGCGAAACGGCATCCATGTAAAAATATCGGACATCAGCGATGCGCTGAACCTGCCTCGCCCAGGCGTGACCCGGACTGTCAAGGAGATGGAAGCGGGCGGTTATCTCCAAAAGAAAACCTCGCAGAACGACGGGCGTGTTACCTACATTTCCATCACCGAAGCGGGCAGGACGCTCTCACAGACGTACGACACCGAATACTTCAGCGCGCTCGCCCCGTCTTTAGACACCATTACTGAGGAGGACGCCCGCCAGATGATTCAGACGATGGAGACATTTTATCAGATTATGTGCAAACGGAGGGATTCCCATGAATAATGATAAAGCTGATTTTACACAGGGCAGTATCCTGAAAAAACTGATCGCTTTCATGATTCCGGTGCTCGGTGCACTGATTCTGCAGGCGGCATACGGCGCGGTCGATCTGCTGGTGGTTGGACGGTTCGGTTCGACCTCCGGTCTTTCCGCCGTTTCGACGGGCAGCCAGGTCTTAAACCTCGTCACCTTCGTCGTAATTCAGTTCGCTATGGGTATCACCGTTTTGATCGCCCGCTATCTCGGTGAAAAGAAACCGCAGCAGATCGGCGCAGTTGTCGGCGGAGCTTCGATTGTATTTACGATCATTTCCGCCGTTTTATTCGTCGTCATGGTCTTTTTTGCCCGCCCGATCGCCATTCTCATGCAGGCACCCGAGGCGGCGGTGGATCAGACCGCCAGCTACATCCGCATCTGCGGAGGCGGCATTTTCTTCATCGTCGCCTACAACCTGCTGTCCTCCATCTTCCGCGGGCTCGGTGACAGCCAGTCACCGCTTCTCTTTGTCCTGGTTGCCTGCATCGTCAATGTGATCGGCGACCTCGCACTGGTAGCTGGTCTTCATATGGACGCCGCCGGTGCCGCCATCGCGACCGTCTCCGCGCAGGCGCTCAGCGTTATTTTCGCGATTATTCTTTTAATTAAGAAAACTCTGCCATTTACGATCACCCGGCACGATTTCCGCTTCAACACCCAGTGTCCGAAATTTCTTTCCATCGGACTGCCGCTGGCGCTTCAGGAATTTTTAACCCAGCTTTCCTTCTTAGCCCTGTGCGCCTTTGTCAATCGACTGGGACTGGAAGCGTCCTCCGGTTACGGTGTAGCATGCAAAATCGTCAATTTCGCCATGCTTGTCCCGAGCGCCCTGATGCAGTCGATGGCTTCCTTCGTCTCCCAAAACGTGGGGGCAGGGAAAGTCAAACGTGCCAGGCACACCCTTTTTACGGGAATCGGCGTCGGTCTGTGCGTCGGCTGTATCGTCTTTACCCTGGTTCTCCTAAAAGGCGATGTCCTGTCCGGCTTCTTCTCGACGGATGCGGCGGTCATCCAGAACAGCTATGATTACCTGAAAGGATTCGCACTCGAGTCCATCGTGACCGCGGTTCTGTTCAGCATGATCGGATATTTCAACGGAAATAACCAGACACTTTGGGTTATGACACAGGGACTCATCCAGACACTTCTGGTGCGTCTCCCGCTAGCGTATTTCATGAGTATCCAGCCGGATGCCAGCCTGACCAAGATCGGTCTCGCAGCCCCCGTTTCTACGATCGTCGGCATTGTACTAAATATCGGATATTATATCTACTGGACCCGGAAACAGCAGCACCCGCCAGTAGAAGAAATCATATAAAAACACAGGAACTGCTCCGTAACAGGCAGGCACTTTCAGAGCGAAGGTGTCTGCCTGTTATCGTCACGGCACTTTCGGTTTCAAAAGTGCCTATCCTTGAATAATTGCGCTGTTCACAAAATCTTCACAGAAAATTAGCACTCACCTCTTGACAGTGCTAATTATGTGTGTTATATTACAGCTAGAACAAAGGAGAGGAACAAGGAAATGAGAACAAGCTTGTTGCCGCCGATGTTTTCACATAGATGTTAAGATGTTACTGGGCACGTATGCGTGAACAGTAACGTTAAGATAATACGAAAAGGAGAGATGACTTATGTATATGCCGAGTATTTTTAATAATAGTGTATTTGATAACTTTGATAACTGGATGGATTTTTCCTTCCCAAGCTTTAACCAGAGACTGTATGGTGCTTCCTCTTCCCAGCTGATGAAGACGGATGTCAAGGAAACCGATAAGGATTATGAAGTTTCCATCGACCTGCCGGGCTTTAAGAAAGAAGAGCTCCAGATTGAACTAAAAGATGGTTATCTGACCGTCAGCGGTTCGAAGGAAGTTTCTTCCACGGAAGAGCCGAAGGAAAATCAGAAGGATGCCAAAACCACAGAGTCGGATGCTTCCAAGAAAGATGATAAAGCCGAGCAGAAGCCGGTTAAATACATCCGTCAGGAACGTTACAGCGGAAACGTAAGCAGAAGCTTCTACGTCGGCGAGAACCTAGAGGAAAAGGATATCCATGCCAAATTTGAAAATGGCACTCTGACCCTGACCTTCCCGAAAGAGCTGAAAAAGAAAGCAGCTGAAGAGAAACATTTCGTTTCCATCGAAGGTTAATATAAAAACGGCTGTGGCTCACACCTGATAATATCAGCAGCCAGTTTAGAAGCTGTCGCAGGAATGCGGCAGCTTCTATCATACCCAATCTTTTATCATAACCTAAATAATTGAAACCTAAATCACTGCACATACGGAGGTGATAATCGATGGCAGAGAAAAGAGACTATTATGACATACTGGGGATAAAACGGGATGCCAGTGCGGAGACGATCAAAAAAGCATTCCGGAAACTTGCCAAAAAGTATCACCCGGATTCCAATGCCGGTAATCCCCAGGCAGAGCAGATGTTTAAGGATGTCAACGAAGCCTACTCCATCTTAAGTGATCCGGAGAAGCGAAAACTCTACGATCGCTTCGGTCACGCTGCGTTTGACCCGAACAGTGCCGCATACGGCACAACTGGCGGTTCCGGCGCTTCTGGAGATCCATTTGGCTCTGGCTTCGGCGGTGCCGGTCAAGGTGGTGCCTGGCATTACCAGAGTGGTCCAGGCGGTTACGCAGAGTACCATTTCACTGGGGATGACATGGGCGATATGGGTGACATTTTCGGAGATATGTTTGGCGGTATGTTCCGCGGCAAGAGTTCGGGTGGCAGCTCCCGCAGCCGCCATTTTACGGGCGGATCTGGGGCTCATTTTACCAGCGGTTCCGATTTTGGTGGTTCCAGCGCTCATTTTGGCGGCGGTTCTAGCTTCGGCGGCAGCCAGAGCTTTTACGGTGCTGGCTTTCAGGAGAAAGGTTCTGACCTCACGTCCGAAGTAACCGTAAGTTTCGATGAAGCAGTATCCGGCTGTGAGAAAATCATTACCCTGCAGAACCCACAGACCGGCAAGCGCCAGTCTTTACAGGTTCACATCCCAGCGGGCATCGATACCGGTAAATCTATCCGTCTGAAAGGAAAGGGCATGCCGGGAACGGGCGGCGGCGAGGCGGGCGATCTTCTTTTAAATATCACCGTCACCGCAAAACCGGGATGGGAGCGCAAGGAGATGGACGTTTACTCGACCGTCCGCATTCCGTTTACCACCGCAGTCTTCGGCGGTGAGGCGCTGGTTTCCACCCTGTACGGCAATGTCCTGTGCAAGATCGCAGCCGGGACGCAGTCGGGAACCAAGATTAAATTAAAGGGAAAAGGCGTTGTTTCCATGAAGAATCCGTCCATCCATGGTGATCAGTACGTGACAGTTCAGATCGATGTTCCGAACCATCTGACCCCTGAGGCAGAACAGAAACTTCGCGAATTTGAACACGCCTGTGGACTGGATAAAAATGGTCACGGCGGACATAACGGCAGGAGCGCAGCTTGACGGCTCCTGCCGTTTTTATCTCAGTCGAGAAGACTCCCACCTCTTCAGGTGGTAAGTAATAGCAAATTTGTCTCAGTGGGAGTTGGGTCTCCGACTGAGATAAACGCTCCGCGAGGATGCGCAGTGATTCTGATAGGAATATGTCAGCTTCGCTGACCAGAATCACGCGCCACGTCTCACGGACGTTCGACTTGAATTTCTCAATTTGCAGGCACACCTATTCCAAGCTGCACCCGCGTTTCCCGCCTGGACATTTCATCAGTCAAAAAACATTTTCACTTTTATGATTTTTAATTTAATTTTTTATATGCAAATGAACTTCTATTTTTCTATTATGAAATCATTTCATTTTTCTACTTTTCCGTTTTTTCTTCTTTTTCTCCCTCCCTGCCTCTGTTTTCTTGTCTATTTTTTCTGTTTTTCTCACTATGAATTGTATCTTTTTAGATAATTTATCATAACCCTTGTATCTAATCTCTTATTTATGTTATACTAAAACCAATATTTTATCGAAAATATATCGTTTATTTTTTCACACTTATGAAAGGAGTTACACACCCTATGAGCAGACTCGTCATTCCAACCAACAGCGAGGCTCAGAATGTCGTAGAGGGACTTTATAAGGATCTGGAGCGGCGTATCATCGCCAGCCCGCCGGGCCTGTGTCCTGTCGATCTGACCGCTGCATTTTTAAAAATGTGCCATGCACAAACCTGCGGCAAATGTGTTCCCTGCCGAATCGGTCTCGCGCAGCTCTCCAATCTTCTGGAAGACATCCTGAACGGAAAAGGAACCATGAAGCATTTAACCATGCTGGAGGAAACAGCCCGTGTCATCGAAAGCACGGCTGACTGTGCCATCGGCTATACCGCTGCCCAGATGGTTTTAAAAGGACTGGACGGCTTCAAAGAGGATTTTATGGAACATATCTTACACAACCGCTGCCGCAGTAATCTTGATCAGCCGGTTCCCTGTGTAGCTCTGTGCCCGGCCGGAGTTGATATTCCGGGTTACATCGCCCTGACCGGTGAAGGACGCTATGCCGATGCAGTCCGCCTGATCCGCAAGGATAACCCATTCCCAACCGCCTGTGCGCTGGTATGCGAACATCCATGTGAGTCCCGCTGCCGCCGCAACATGCTGGATAATTCTATCAATATCCGCGGTATCAAGCGTGTAGCTGTGGATATGGCAGGATATGTACCGGCACCGGTCTGTCCAACCTCCACCGGCAAGCGCATCGCGATCATCGGCGGCGGCCCCAGCGGCCTGAGCGCTGCTTATTATCTGCAGCTGATGGGACATCAGACCACTGTATTTGAAAAACGCAAGAAACTCGGCGGCATGCTGCTGTACGGAATTCCAAGCTACCGCCTGCCACGAGAGCGCCTGCAGGATGATATCAATGTCATTCTGGAAACCGGTGTGGAAGTCCGTCTTGAAACTTCGGTCGGAAACGATCCAGGACAGCTGTCTCTGGATGAACTCCGCAAAGAATATGATGCTATCTACATCGCCATCGGCGCTCATAGTGATAAAAAGATTGGTATTGAGGGAGAAGATGCCGGCGGTGTTATCTCCGCTGTCGAATTCCTCCGTGCTATCGGCGACGGCAAATATCCGGATCTTACCGGAAAGAAGGTCTGTGTCATCGGCGGCGGCAACGTAGCCATGGACGTAGCCCGTTCTTCTGTCCGCCTGGGTGCAGACAAGGTGGCAGTTGCCTACAGACGCCGCAAAGCTGATATGACAGCTCTTCCGGAAGAGGTTGAAAGTGCCATGGCTGAAGGCGTAGAGATCATGGAACTTTACGCACCGGAGCGGATTGAAGCAGACGAGGACGGCCAGGTAAAAGCTCTCTGGGTAAGCCAGCAGATGCCGGGAGAAATCCGCGGCGGACGTCCTTCACCGAAGGCTATCGGCACCGACTCTATCCCGGTTGAATGTGATATCGTCATCGCAGCTGTGGGGCAGGGCATCGAAAGCCGTTACTTCGTAGAACAGGGTATCGACGCAAAATGGGGCATCATCCAGGCAACCGGATGGACCTCCATTCAGAATATGCCGGGTATTTTCGCCGGAGGCGACTGTGCAACCGGACCGGCAACCGTGATCCGTGCAATCGCTGCCGGCAAGGTAGCCGCAGCCAACATCGACCAGTATCTCGGCTACAACCACGAGATTACCTGCGATGTGAAGATTCCGGAACCGGATCTCTCCGACCGTACTCCTTGCGGACGTGTCAACCTGACAGAGCGTCCTGCCGGAGAACGCAAATGTGACTTTACACTTACCGAATGCGGCATGAGCCTCAAGGAGGCTGGCCAGGAAGCCAGACGCTGCCTGCGCTGTGATCACTTCGGTTATGGAAACTTCAAAGGAGGGCGGACCACATCATGGTAAATACGAATCTTGTATCCATCAAAATTAATAATATACCACTGCAGGTTCCAGAAGGAACCCGGATTCTGGACGCCTGTCGCGACAACGGTTTTCACGTTCCTTATCTTTGCTATCTGAAAGATATCAATGAGATCGGTGCCTGCCGTGTCTGCGTTGTAGAAGTGAAGGGAATCCACCATCTCGTTACCTCCTGCAACAACCAGGTTCAGGAAGGCATGGAGATTCTCACAAACTCCCCGCGGGTCCGCGAAGCCCGCAAGATCAACGTGGAACTGCTTCTTTCCCAGCATCACACCAATTGTCCCACCTGTGTGCGCAGTTCCAACTGTGAATTAAAACAGGTGGCAAGTGATCTGAACCTGACCGTTGACCGTTATAAAAACGAATATCCGGAAATGATCTGGACTTCTACTTTCCCACTGATCCGTGATGCAGGAAAATGTATCAAATGCATGCGCTGCGTCCAGATCTGCGACAAGCTCCAGACCTTAAATATCTGGGATGTGTCCGGAACCGGTTCCCATACAACCGTCGATGTTTCCCACAATCTGGAAATCAAAGAATCCGACTGTTCTCTCTGCGGACAGTGCGTTACCCACTGCCCGACTGCCGCTCTCCAGGAGCGGGATGATGTGGAAGCCATCAATGGTATCCACGGTGAACTGGCAAATGATGACAAGGTAACCGTAGCGGTTGTCGCTCCGGCTGTCCGGGCCGCATGGGGTGAAGAATTTGGTCTTTCCCCGGAATTTGCTACTGACAGACGTTTCGTATCCACCTTAAAATCCGTTGGATTTGACTATGTATTCGATGTTGACTTTGCAGCCGATCTGACCATCATGGAGGAAAGCAACGAGCTTTTAGCCCGCTTACAGCAGCCGGATAAATACAGCTGGCCAATGTTCACCTCCTGCTGCCCTGGCTGGGTCAGCTTTGCAAAGAGCCAGTATCCGGAGCTTCTGCCGCAGCTTTCCACTGCCAAGTCCCCGCAGCAGATGTTCGGTGCTGTCATCAAAACTTATTTTGCACAGAAAAAAGGCCTTGCACCGAAAAATATCACCTGTGTTTCCATCATGCCGTGTATGTCCAAGAAGCGCGAACTGACTCTTCCGGGCATGGACAGCGCCGGAACCGGACAAGATATTGATTATGTTCTGACCACCCGTGAGATATGCCGTCTCATCAAGGCCGATCATATCGATGTATCCAGACTTCCGGAGTGTGATTTTGACGATCCTCTCGGTGAAGCAACCGGAGCCGGTGTGATCTTCGGTGCCAGCGGCGGCGTACTGGAAGCAGCGCTTCGTACCGCTTACCACACCGTAACCGGTGAAAATCCGGAGATCGGCGAACAGAGTCCGCTGAAGGTTCTGCGTCAGATCGGTTCCTTTAAGGAACTGGAAATCGATATCAAGGGTGTGAAACTGCACTGTGCAGCACTCAGCAGCCTAGGAGAAGCCAGACGCCTCATTCAGGCGATGAAACGCGGCGAATGCCACTATGATTTCGTTGAAGTCATGGCATGTCCGGGCGGATGCATCAACGGCGGCGGTCAGCCGATCCGCCCATCCTTCCAGAATAAGCCGAAGGACTGCGCAGACCGCGACCAGTGCCTGCGTGCTTATGATGTAAACAGCGCAATCCGCTTCAGCCATGAAAACCAGGCCGTTCAGACACTGTATGACGAGTATCTTGAAGCTCCGTTATCCGATCGTGCACATCATTTGCTGCATGTGGAGGAATATTAATATATCCAAACGGTCACACAACAAAACCCCAGAGAGTTGCCACTCTCTGGGGTTTTGTGTCATTCACAGATGAACAATCTGAGGCTAGTTACCAACTACTTACTCCATCTTTTCTTCTAGCCTCTCAGCCGCTCTTCAATCTCCTCCATCTCCGGAATTGCCGAGATTCCGCCGCGGCGTTCGACGCACAGGCTTGCCACTGCGTTGCCGACCCTGCCAAACTGAATCATCTGCGCCCGGGTCAGGTGTTCCGGTGAGGTTTCTTCCTGCAGATAGGAGGCGAGAAAACCTCCCCAGAAGGAATCACCAGCGCCGGTTGTATCGACCGCATGGGAGGAAAAGCCCTCCGCTTTTATGATTCCATTTTCATTGCCGATCAGGGCGCCATCTCTTCCGAGCGTCACTGCCACCAGGTGCACGCCCTGACGGAGCAGATACTGAATCGCTTCCTCCGGGTCCTGATACGGGGTCAGAAGCGAGGTTTCTTCATCCGAAATCTTCATCATATCTACATAGGGAATCAGCGACTGCATCCGAAGCTGTGCGGTCTCCGGATCACTCCAGAGCGCCGCCCGGTAGTTCGGATCGTAGGAAATCACCGCACCGCTGTTTCTAGCAATATTGATCGCCTCATATGTTGCCGTCCGGGATGGATCATCGGTCAGCGACAGGGAACCGACATGAAATACTCTCGTATTTTCCAGGATCTCCGGATCGATCTCTTTCATGCACAGATTCGTATCTGCCCCCGGCTTTCTCGCAAAGGCAAATTCGCGCTCCCCGTTTTCTTTCAGGCTTACAAATGCAAGCGTGGTAAAATACTTCTCATCCTGAATCAGGTTGTCCGTATTGATACCTGCCCGGATCAGGGTTTCCTTCAGGAAATCGCCGTGCATATCCTTACCCACCTTGCCAATAAATGCTGTCTTCCTTCCAAATTTCGCAGCAGCCGCCAGCAGATTGGCCGGCGCACCTCCCGGATTCTGCTCAAACAGACGCATTCCCTGCTGTGAAACACCTGCTGGAGTAAAATCAATCAGAAGCTCTCCCAGCGCTGTGATGTCTGTTTTTATTCTCATACGAATCATCCTCCGTATTACAAGTTATATCAATGGTGCCGCCATCCAGCCCTCTCACAGGCGGACAGCCACATCCGTTCGTCTCTCACAAGGAATTTTACTTCCGAATCGCGATATTTGCAAATTCTACTTTCGCGTCCTGCGCCAGCAGACCGATCTCGTACTCCGGTTTCCGGAAAATACGATAGGTAAATGCCACCTGCTCGCCCACGAACACCTCAACCATATCATGATCCACCGAAATCTTTACATCAATTGCCTGTCCATCTTTAATCTCAAAGGTCTTCTCAGCCACCCGAACGCCATCCGGTCCCGGTTCGGTTGCCTTCGGAACTGCCTGGCAGGACTGCTCCCAGAACGGGTCAACTCCCATCGGCAGGGACAGAAGGGACACTCGCTGCATCGCCACATCAAACTCTAAGAACAGGCAGCCGCTTGCCTCCCAGTCGGATTTCAACAGGATTCCGAAGGAATCATTCGCTTCTTTCGGGATCACCGTGCCGGTAAACAGGAACTTTTCTTCCGGCTGCTCCAGGAAACCATACGCGGTTGTCCCGCATCCATCCAGCTCAACCGTTGTATCTCCATACAGCTTGTATTCTCCCATGACCGGAAGGTATTTCCAGTCAACTTTCTCTTTAAAGCAGTTTACATATTCTTCCGGAAGCTTCACGTCCAGCTGTCCATCTGCCGTTGCAACGACCTCATGCGGAATACAGAACGTGCCGCCCCAGTACCACTCGCCGCGGTCGCTGTTTTCTGCACGGTCATGCGCCCAGGCAAAGTAGAAACGGCGCCCGTTGTCATCCTGCATGGATTTAGCTGCATAGAAGCGGCGTCCGCCGATGCCGTCTTTCTTCGGCTTTTTCCACGGTCCAAACGGAGATTTGGAAGTGCGGTAAATCGTGTTGACAAACTCGGAAAAGCGGGAATAGGAAAGATACCAGGTATCGCCTATCTTGTACATCTCGCTGCATTCCGGACAATTCGTATTGCCTGCCGAATACAACGGACCATAATACTCCCAGTTCACCAGATCCTTCGAGCGGTACAGGACAATACAGCCGCGTCTTGTCACCGGCATATCAAGCCGTCTCGCCGAGATCAGAATCCAGTAGCATTTATCTTCCTCATTATAAAATACATACGGATCACGCCAGTCCAGCTTTTCATATAACTCTATCATCGGCGTGATAACCGGGTTTGCCGCATCCTTCGTCCAGGTGATACCATCCTCGCTCGTCGCATGGCAGATCGTCTGCTGATATTCTGCCGTCAGGCAGTAACCCGTATAGAATGCGTGATATTTTCCTTCGCCGTAGATAACCGAGCCCGTCCACACGCCGGACGCATCCGGCTCATCGCCCTCGCCCGGATACAGGGCTGTCGGCAGCTCCTCCCAGTGCACCAGATCCTCCGAAACAGAGTGGCTCCATGTAGTACGCAGTCTCGCCGGATATACCGTGGTTCCTGGCGGGGATGTCAGTGAAAAAATATGATATTTACCTTCATGATAAAACGGAATCGCGTCACCGGTCGAATCCGCAAATGACATTTTTCTGAAAAAGTCCATTCTTCTCTCCTTGCCTTTCTAAATGTGCTCTTGGAATCATTTCTTTTTTCTGAGGAGTGCCAGATTGCCCTTCTGGGAATCCAGTACAACCGCGCAGGCAATGATCAGACCCTTTACAATCAGCTGCCAGTAGGAGCTGACACCGATCAGATTCAGACCATTGGAAATAATACCGATTACCATCGCACCGAATACTGTGCCGCTGATACGTCCGCGTCCACCTGCCATCGAGGTTCCGCCGAGGACACAGGCTGCGATCGCATCCATCTCATAGCCACTTCCGACGGACGGCTGTCCGGAATACATTCTCGATGCCAGAACCAGACCTGCAAACGCCGCCAGAGCGCCCGACAATGTAAACACGATGATCTCGACTTTCTTGATCGGAACACCTGAGAGACGCGCCGCCTCACGGTTTCCGCCGATTGCATACACATAGGTACCAAATTTTGTTTTAGAAAGCAGAAAACTAAATACGATAATTAAAATAATCATATAGACAACCGGCAGCGGAATAATGTTAAACAGATAACCCGTTCCGATTGCAATGAAAAACTTATCCGTAATACGGGTGGACTGTCCGCCCGAATATACATACGCGATACCGTTGCAGACATTCATCATTGCCATCGTAATGATAAATGCCGGAACACGGAATTTCGATACAACCATACCATCAATCAGACCAGCCACAACACCGATGATGATGCCAGCCGCAATCGCTACGCCAATCGGAAGTCCCTGATTAACTACAAATCCTACCGTCAGAGTTCCGCTCATCGCTACGATCGCGCCAACTGCCAGATCGATGTGTCCGAGAATAATAATCAACGTCATTCCCAGTGCAATGTATGTATTAATGGAAATCTGTCTGAGCACTGAAATGATATTGCTCGGTGTCAAAAATTTATCGGTTGCCAGTGCGACTACCACACATAAGATAACCAGCACTCCAATAATTCCTGTATTTCCGGTAAATACCGAGAGTACCGAATTGCCTGCTGTACTTTTCTTTCCGTTCATCACTCTTCGCCTCCTGCTGCATACTGCATGATTCTCTCCTGATCCAGTTCTTCTCTTCCGAGTATTCCCGTCATTCTTCCCGCCTTGATGACACATACGTTATCGCACATATTGATGATCTCCGGCAGCTCGCTGGATACCATGATAACGGCGATACCCGCTTTCGCCAGCTCATTAATAACGGAATAAATCTCAAACTTCGCATTGACATCGACACCTCTCGTCGGCTCGTCCAGAATCAGGACATCCGGCTTGATTGCCAGCCATTTTCCAAGGACAATCTTCTGCTGGTTTCCGCCGGAAAGACTTCCCGCTTCCACCAGTTCCACCCGGTCTGCCACTGCTTTGATATGAAGCTTTTCTTTATAATAATCAATCACTTCCTGACATTTCCGGTCGCTGATGGCAATTCCGTTAATATAAGAGTCAATCGATGCCAGCGTGAGGTTAAAACCGACCGTATTGCCAAGGACAAGTCCCTGTTTTTTCCGATCCTCCGGCACCAGTCCGATGCCCGCCTTGATTGCCTGGATCGGTGTCGTGAAGCGGACTTCCTTTCCATTTAAAAGAATGGTTCCGCTCTGGTATTTTCTGGCTCCAAAGATACATTCCATGATCTCGCTTCGTCCGGCTCCGACCAGACCCGCAAATCCCAGGATCTCTCCCTTTCTTACCCGGAAGCTGATATCTGAGAACACACCCTCACAGGTTAAATTCTTCACTTCCAACGCCGTTTCTGCATGTCCCAGATCGTTGTAATCTCTGGCATAGAAGCTCTCTAACTCCCGTCCTACCATCATGGCTACCAGCTCGTTCGCATTCGTCTCCGATGTTTTTTTCGTTCCCACATAGGCGCCATCGCGGATGATGGTAACCCGATCCGAGATCCGGAACAGTTCTTCCATACGGTGGGAAATATATATAATGCTTACCTGTTTTGCTTTTAATCTCTCAATGATTCCAAATAACTGTTCTACCTCGTCATTGGAAAGGGAGGACGTCGGCTCGTCCATGACGATGATCCGTCCGTCGAAGGATACCGCCTTTACAATCTCAACCATCTGCTGCTGGGCGATCGTCAAAGATTCTACCAGCGTATCCGGGTGGATATTGACCCCGAGGTTTGCCAGCATCTCGCCTGCCCGGCGGTTCGTCTCCCGCATATCCACGGTGCCGAATTTCGTCTTGATTTCCCGTCCCAGGAACAGGTTCTGCGCGACCGTCAGATACGGAACCAGGACGATCTCCTGATGTATGATTCCGATTCCTTTCTCCTGGGCGTCCGAAACACCATTTATCTCAACTTCCTGACCATTAATCTCGATTGTCCCGCTGTCCGGTTTATAAATTCCTCCAAGGACCTTGATAAGCGTTGATTTACCCGCTCCATTTTCTCCCAGAAGCGCATGAACCTCGCCCATTTCCAGGGAAAAATTGATCCCTGACAATGCATAGATCCCGGAAAAACTTTTCTTGATATCTATCATTTCCAGAATTGTTTTTCCCATAGAACCCTCCGTTTTTTAGAAATGCGGCAATGAACCCCATCGCCGCATTTTCCATGTTTTATTTTATTTCACGTAACTGTTAAGCTTCCTCGCAGTTCATTACTGCCAGTCGTTCAGAGTCTTCTCTGCCTCTTCTTTCTCTACCAGATGGGAATCCAGATATACTTTCTTCTCATCGATTGCGGTATCGCCGCCTACATATTTCTCAGCTGCGTCAAATGCATATTCTGCAATCTGAAGCGGAACCTGGCATGCAACTGCGGTGAACTCGCCGTCTAAGAGTGCCTGTTTTCCATCCGGGGATGCATCGATGCTATATACACCGATCTCGCCGGTCTTGTTTGCTGCCTTGATAGCTGCTGCCGCACCCAGGGCAGACGGGTCATTGATACAGAAGAATGCTTCCAGATCCGGGTTTGCTGTGATGATATCCTCAGCCAGTCCCATCGACTGATCGAGCGCTGCACCGCCATCCTGCTGTGCTACAATCTCAAATTTATCTTTCTGATCGCCAAGACCCTCAAGGAAACCATTGACACGATCCACGCAGCTTTCATTGGACGGGAAATCCAGAACTGCAATCTTTGCGCCATCCGGATAATCTTTCGTCATCTGCTCGCCCACTAACTGACCTGCCATGTATGCGTTGGTTCCAACGAACTGTGTCACGAACTGTTCGATATCATCATCGATGACTGCGGTATCTACGTTGAAAATCGGAATGCCTGCGTCTGCAATCTCAGCCAGTCCGGAGGTAATACCTGCGGAGTCAACCGGGATAACAAACACTGCATCGTAACCGCTGTTTGCACAGTCAGATAACTGGCTGAGCTGCTTGTTTAAATCATAATCTGGATCCAGGCAGGTGTAGGAAATGCCGTTTTCCTTGCACAGCTCGCTGAGCTTTGCATCAATGGAACTCTGGAAAGTATTATTTAAAGTATTCGTACAGAATGCAAACGATAAATCGCTGGTCTTTGCCTCAGCTTCCTGCGTATCTGCCGCTGCCTCAGAAGCATCAGCTGCCGCTGTTGTATCGGTACTGCTGGAAGAGCTGCATCCTGCCAGCATTGCTGCCATCATGCAAACTGAAAGACCTGCTGCTGTAAATCTAAGACTTTTTTTCATAAATCTGATCCTCCTCTTACTTCATCACTGTTTAGTGCATTTCAAACGGATTGTTATAGTTTTCTTTTTATTTTTACGTAAAAATTTTTCTCTCTGGAAGGAGTCTCCCTGTCTGATATCTAGATATTACTCTATCCCATGCCCTTTCGTCAATACTCTTTTGGCATATTGCACTAATTTCAGCGATATATTCATCCTGTTTTATTGATATTTATGCACTTCTACCGCTCTTTCTAATTTTTTACGTAAATTTTATTTACCTTATCGTTTTGCTCCTATTTTTGTGCTATAATCAAAAAAAGAAACACAAAACTGCGGCAAATTCAAATCCAGCCGCGCAGGAACAGCCGGACTAAATCCGTACCAGCAAGGGGGAGTTTTATGACCATCAAAGAAATCGCCGCAAAGGCAGGCGTCTCCATCGCCACCGTTTCCCATGTTATCAACCATACGCGCTATGTCAGCCCGGAACTGGTGGATAAAATCGAAGCTATTATTGAAGAAAGTGGATATTCTGAAAAAATCAAAAAAAAGGTGCGTAAAATCCGCAGCGGACGCAGTTCACAGATTGTCGCTGTCTTTCCAAATATCAAGAGCGCGCTCTACTGCGATCTGTGCAATCAGCTGCAGTCCTACGCGACCAGCCAGGGCTATCAGTTTTACACCGCCGTCACCAACGACAACCTGGAAGAGGAGAAAAGCATCCTGCAAAACTTAATCTCCAGTGCCAAGACCATCGGCATCTTTCTCTCCCCGGCAAGCAGCAATCCGGCTACCTATTCATTTCTCTATGAATCCGGTATCCCGTTTGTCTGTGTCGAACGATTCATCGATGACGATGTCACTCCACGGATCCTTTTTGATTACACCAAAGCATTTCACTCCGCTACTTCCTATTTTTTTGAGAGCGGACACGAAAATGTGCTGTTTCTGGTAGAAAAAACAGACAGCCTCGCCAAACAGGACAAGATTGCCGGATATGAGCGGGCGCTTCTCTCCGCCAACCATACCCTGAGCAGTTCCTGCATCGCGGAGATCAATCTGTATCAGTCCAGTGATACCATCAGCCTGAATATTCAGAAAAGCATCACCCGGTATCTCCCCACCGCTATCATCGCCGGTGGAAACCGGCTGACTATGTTTCTTCTCAAGGCGCTGCGGGAGCTGGGAAAAGACTGTCCGCGCGATATTTCCATCATCGGATTTGACGATATGCTCTGGTGCGAGCTGACCGCCCCACCGCTATCCTGCATCCACCGGGACATCGACCAGATGGCAGAACTCGCCTCGCAGGCACTCTTTGACGAGATCAACCACCTCTCCGGCGCGCCTTTGACCCGCTATGCAGATGTAGAGCTGATTTTGCGTGATTCCACCCGGATCATCGACAACGGTCCGCTCGGTGAACACGCCGTCTCCCCGGACAGCATCCGCCTCTCCAAGGAGGAAAAACAGCTTTTGCGAACTGGAAATTACCGCGTCGCCATCTCCTTCCACTACACTGGAACCGCCTGGGCTGCCCTGCATCAGAAAGGCATCCGGGATGAACTGGAACAGTACGGAATCGATATTATTTCCACCATGGACGCCCATTTTGATCCTGCCCTCCAGAATATGCAGCTCGAAAGCATCAAAATGCAGCACCCAGACGCCGTCATCGCCATCCCCACCGACGATGTCCAGACGGGTCCGGCATTTCAGGAATTGTCCAAAATGACGCGGCTGGTCTTTTTAAGCAATGTCCCGCAGAATTTCAGCCGGAACAATTACGTCTCCTGTATCTCCGTCAATGAGCGGGAAAATGGCACCAATACAGGGCGCATGATCGGTGAATATCTGAAAGAAAAACCGCACGCCAAAGTCGGCTTCATCATCCACGGTGCCATGTTTTATGGCACTACCGAGCGTGATAACTGTGCCGAAAAAATATTAAGGGAATCCTATCCCGACATTGAAATCACTGCCAGAAAGGGATTTATTCAAATTGAAAATGCCTACAAGGTATGCTATGAGATGATAAACGAGCACCCGGATATTCAGGCGCTCTATGTGAGCTGGGACCGCCCCGCCCTGCTCGCCATCAAGGCCCTAAAAGCTTTGAACCGGACAGATATTGCTGTCTTTACCACAGATCTGGATTTTGAGATTGCAGAAGAAATGAATCAAGGATTTGTAAAAGGACTCAGCACCCAGAGACCATATGACCAGGGAAAAGCGGCCGCTCTTGCAGTCGCCAAATCCCTGGTCAGTGATAACGTTCCTAAATATATTGGAGTGCAGCCCTATGTAGTTCATGAAAAACAGCTGAAACGTGCCTGGAAGGATATTTTCTTTGAGGCACTGCCGGAGGAGCTGGGGGAGAAGCAAATGGGTCAGTAGCTATTTTCCAAACCCATACACCTCTTCCGAACATGAGCGCATCCCGCTTTCTTTTAAAATCTTGCCAACCACCTCCCCCCATGATATGATAAAGTTATTCGTAACAATTCCGTATCTTCCGAAAGGAGCATCGTCGATGACACCCTTAAAAATCCCTGTTGGTATTTCTGATTTTAAAAAGCTGCGCGAAAACGGCTATTATTATATTGACAAAAGCGGGCTGATCGCTGATCTTCTGACGAATAACTCGGAAGTCACCCTGATTACCCGCCCGCGTCGTTTTGGAAAAACACTGGCGATGAGTATGCTTGCCAATTTTTTTGATATTCGAAAAAAAAGCCAGAATCTTTTTACCGGACTTCAAATCGAATCTCGCCCAGATCTATGCCAGGCATGGATGAATCAATTTCCAACGCTCTTTCTGACCTTTAAGGATGTAGACGGACTGGATTATGCTTCTGCCAGGGATATGCTCCGCTCCCAGATTGCCCGTCTCTGCAATGAACACAGCTATCTGGCAGACAGCCCTTCAGTTAATGAAAATGATCGAAAAGAATTTATACAGCTTGCCGATATTGTCGATGGAAAGCCGACAGATACTATGTTAAAAACCAGCATTCTGCTCTTGATGCGTATGATGCAGGCACATTTCCAGAAACCCGTCATTCTGCTTCTGGATGAATATGATGTGCCGCTTGCCAAAGCCAGCGCAAATGGTTATTATCCACAGATGCTGGAACTGATGAAATCTCTCATGAGTACAGCACTGAAAGATAACAGTACCCTGCGTTTTGCCACTATTACCGGCTGTCTGAAAATCGCAAAGGAAAGTATCTTTACGGGAACCAACAATTTTGTTTCCGACACTATTTCCTCTTCTTCACTGGATGAATATTTTGGATTTACCCAGGCTGACATGGAAAAGCTTCTTCTGGATGCTGATATGCTTGATCGGGCTTCGCAAATCAAGGCGTGGTATGACGGCTATCACTTCGGTGCTTCGGATGTCTACTGTCCGTGGGATGTAATGAATTATCTTCTCGACTGCCAGAAAAAGCCAGATGCAAGACCCATCGGTTACTGGAAAAATACCAGCGATAACGCGATCATCCGTTCGTTTATCGACTATGCCGGAAGCAATATCACGATGAAGCTGGAGGCGCTTCTTTCCGGAGGCTATATTCTTCAGCATGTGGAAGAAAATCTGACGTATGATTACCTCCATTCCTCCGAAGATAATCTGTGGAGTATCCTGTATCTTACCGGCTA